>CAZOHR010000114.1:0-10256 GCA_964579045.1 uncultured Bacteroidales bacterium
AAATAATTCCCTTACAAAAAGTTAACATTAACTTAATATTGAAACAGGAAATCCTAGATTATTTCAATATAAATTTGTCGCGAATTTAAAAACACGATTTATGAAAATTAATAATCTATTTAGTATTTTTACTCCTAAAAACGAGGATTTTTTTCCCATGTTGACAGAAACTGCTACTCTCGCTGTCAATGCTTCAGATTTATTGATGCATCTTCTTCGCACAGAGGATGAGGATAAGAAAGCCGATCTTATTCAGCAAATAAAAGAGGTAGAATTGCAAGGCGACAAAATTTCTGGGAAAATATTTAAAAAACTGGAGCAAACTTTTATCACGCCGTTCGACAGAGAAGACATACACGCCATTACTTCCGAAATGGAAGATGTTATTGATGCAGCAAATAAGTGTTCACAAAAGATTTCTTTATATACTCCCGAAATGTTACCCGAAGGAGCTAAGAGACTTTCAGAAATTATTAACGAAGAGGCAAAAGAGCTTTTAGAAGCAATAATTGCATTGAAAAACCTTAAGAAAAATTCTATTCCAATTAAAGAACATTGTAAAGCAATAAAAAAACTTGAAGAAGATGCAGACATTGAATATCAGAATGCAATAATTCATATTTTTCATTCCAATATAAGTACAATCGAGGTTGTTAAAATTAAAGAAATAATTCAAGAACTCGAAAAAACTGCAAATAGAATCTACTCTTGCGCTAAAATATTAAAATTAATACTTGTTAAATACTCATAAAATCTGATTATGACCTTACTTATTATAGTAATTGCCTTAGCTTTAGTCTTCGATTTTATCAATGGATTTCATGATGCTGCGAATTCCATTGCTACAATTGTTACTACTAGAGTTTTAACGCCTTTTCAGGCAGTTTTATGGGCCGCATTTTTCAATTTTGTTGCATTTTTTGTTGCAAAATATCTTTTTGGCGAATTTGGAATTGCCAATACCGTTTCAAAAGTTGTAATCCAAGAATTTATTACTTTACCAATAATATTAGCTGGACTTATCGCAGCAATAGCTTGGAATTTATTGACATGGTTGCTTGGAATTCCATCCTCGTCATCGCACACATTAATTGGCGGATTTGCAGGTGCTGCAATTTGTGCTAGTGGATTTTCAACAATACATACAGGTGTAATTGTAAAAGTAGCTTCGTTTATTGTTCTTGCTCCACTTATTGGTATGGCCATGTCTGCTTTAATAACAATTGCAGTGCTATGGATATTTAAAAAGGTAAAACCTAGAAAAGCCGAAAATGTATTTCAAAAGCTTCAACTTGTTTCCTCTGCTTTGTTTAGCTTAGGACACGGACTTAATGACTCTCAAAAAGTTATGGGTATTATTGCAACTGCTCTTATAGCAGCCGACCAACTGGTTTCCGTTGACACAATGCCAATTTGGGTTCCACTTAGCTGCCATGCTGCAATCGCATTAGGAACTCTGTCAGGTGGTTGGAGAATTGTAAAAACTATGGGGAATAAAATTACAAAAGTAACCTCCCTCGAAGGCGTTTGTGCTGAAACCGCCGGAGCTTTCACTTTGATCTTAACTGAATTTATAAAAATACCTGTAAGTACAACTCATACAATAACCGGCGCTATTATGGGTGTTGGTGCTGTAAAACGCCTATCGGCAGTTAGATGGAAAATGTCTTTTAAACTCCTTTGGGCATGGGTTCTTACAATCCCAGTTAGTGCTGCACTTGCCGCAGGAGTCTATCTATTATTAACTGCTTTGGGCATGTAATTACTGAAGCATTTTTAAATTATCGAGTTTTTCCGTATTATAAACTCAAATATTTCAATTTAAAGATTTAAATACAATTCACAATCGAGTGAATTGTATTTTTTTGTAAACTACACACAATAAACAAAGCGTCACGTGATACCTTATGATGCAACACCACACGATTCATATTTGTTCTCAATATTGAAATTCCGACTTTTTTACTACCTTTGCAAAAATTTTCATTTATGGGAAACATTGTAGCAATAGTCGGGCGTCCTAATGTAGGGAAATCCACATTTTTCAACCGCCTTATCGAGCGTCGCGAAGCAATCGTTGACGACACTAGCGGAGTAACACGTGACAGACTTTATGGACACTGTTTCTGGAATGGTAAGACTTTTTCTGTTGTGGATACTGGTGGTTATGTAAATCATTCCGACGATATTTTTGAACAGGAAATCGCAAAACAAGTAATGATTGCTGTTGAAGAAGCTGATGCTATAATGTTTATGGTTGACGTTCAGTCTGGTCTTACTGATTTAGATGTTTCTGTGGCTGAATTGCTCCGTAGATCAAAAAAACCAGTTTTTGTTGTTGCCAATAAAGTTGATATTAATTCCAGAATTACTGATAGCTATGAATTTTACAATCTTGGCTTGGGCGAAGTCTATTGTATATCAGCGGTAAACGGACTTGGAACTGGCGATGTTCTTGATGCACTTGCCGAAGTCCTTGAAAATGATGAAGACAGATCGGAAGATGCGCTTCCTAGAGTGACCATTGTAGGACGTCCAAATGTTGGCAAATCATCATTAACCAATGTTCTAATTGGTGAAGAAAGAAATATCGTTACCGAAATAGCTGGAACAACACGTGATGCGATCAACACCAGATATAACAAATTTGGTTACGACTTTATGCTAGTAGATACTGCTGGAGTAAGAAGAAAAACCAAGGTTAGTGAAGATTTGGAGTTCTACTCTGTGATGAGAGCTATTCGTGCGATCGAAAATGCCGATGTTTGCCTTCTTATGATTGATGCAACAATAGGTTTCGAGGCGCAAGACCAGAATATTCTTAATCTTATTCGCAAGAATAAAAAAGGTATTGTAATTTTGGTTAACAAATGGGACTTGGTTGAGAAAACTACTAACTCGGTGCGTGATTACACCAAAACAATAATGGAGAAAATTGCTCCTTTCAACGATATTCCGATTTTATTTATTTCTGCACTAACAAAACAGAGAATTCACAATGTTATTGAAACGGCAATGCAGGTGTTCCAAAACAGAATCCAGCGTATTCCAACGGGTAAGCTAAACGAAGTCATGCTCGAAGCTATTGCAGCTTATGCTCCACCTGCTTATAAAGGAAAATTTGTAAAAATCAAATATGTAACTCAATTACCTACTCCTACTCCAGTATTTGCATTTTTTGCAAATTTGCCTCAGTACATAAAGGATCCTTACAAAAGATATTTAGAGAACAAGCTACGTGAAACTTATGATTTTACTGGCGTTCCAATTACACTAGTATTTAGAGACAAGGGATAAACCTATTTAATAATTTCTACGATTTTATAAAAGTTACCTAAGCATTAGAACCTATCTGATGCTTTTTTTCATCTTTTATATTAATTGTAATTTTATCCAAATATCTTAACTTTGCACAAATAAATTTTTAGCAATGATTAACAGAATTAAAGAAATACTTGCGGCAGTAGAGTCGTTTCAACCAAAAACTATTGAGGAAGTTGAAGAATTCAGACTTACATATTTATCTAAGAAAGGTCTTATCCCAGCACTCTTTGACGATTTTCGCAATGTGCCAGCCGAACAAAAAAAGGAAGTTGGTGCAGAAATCAACATTTTGAAACAAAAAGCAACAGATAAGTTAAACGAACTTAAGGATGCATTAACTGTTAATTCCGAAGGCAAAATAGAATTGGATTTAACACGACCTGGAGATCCTCTAAAACTAGGCTCACGACACCCTTTATCTATTGTTAGAAACGAAATAATTGGAATATTTACCAAACTAGGTTTTATTGTTGCCGACGGACCCGAAATAGAAGACGACGATCACAACTTTGGAAAGCTTAACTTCCCTCTCGATCATCCAGCTAGAGACATGCAGGACACTTTCTTTATTTCGCCCGACATGAATGTGTTATTGCGCACTCATACCTCATCTGTTCAGGCTCACGAAATGTCAGAGTTAAAACCACCTATCAGAAGTTTATCTCCTGGTCGAGTTTATAGAAACGAAGCCATTTCTGCAAGAGCACATTGCTTATTCCACCAAATCGAAGGTTTGTATGTTGACAAAAATGTATCCTTTGCAGATTTAAAACAAACTCTTGATTACTTTGCAAAAGAGATGTTTGGAGAACACACACAGATACGTATGCGTCCATCATATTTTCCTTTTACCGAACCATCGGCCGAAGTTGATGTTAGCTGTACATTATGTGGTGGAAAAGGTTGCAATGTTTGCAAAGGAACAGGTTGGCTCGAAATTCTTGGCTGCGGAATGGTTGATCCTAATGTGTTCGAAGCTGCTGGAATTGACCCAGAAGTTTACACAGGTTATGCTTTCGGTATGGGAATTGAAAGAATTACAATGCTTAAATTTGGAATACGCGACTTAAGACTTTTCTTCGAAAATGATATTAGATTTCTAAATCAATTCTCGGCTGCAATTTAGCACTTCGAACTGATGATTTTAAACTCGGAGAGAATAGGAAATGGACAAAAAACTATTGTCATTCTACATGGGCTTTATGGCAGTAGCGATAGCTGGATTAGGGTAGCAAATCTTTTAGGTTCAGATTATACAATTCATCTAATCGATCAGCGAAATCACGGTAAGTCTTTTCACAATTCTTCTCATACCTATCATGATTTGTGCGATGACCTAAAAGCATGGGCAGATGCTCAAAAATTAACACATTTCAACCTTCTCGGACATTCGATGGGAGGAAAAGCAGCAATGTTTTTCGCTGCAAAGCATCCCGAAATGTTGTCTAAACTAATTATTGCCGACATTTCTCCACGCAATTACACCGCTTTACTTGATAATGTAGAAAGCACTCAATTTCACCTTAACCTTATCATGCTGATGAAAACCATTCCAGTTGCGGAATTGACTTCATTTCGTCAGGCATCCGAATATCTTAAAGACTACGATGAAGTTGTAAGAAATGTAATCCTTAAAAACCTCAAAAAAGAAAATTCACAGTTGGTTTGGAAACTAAATCTAAATGCCATATTCGAGAATCTTCCAGAGATAATGAACGGATTAAATCCTGACGATTTTATTGATAAAAAAATTACAATTCCTACTTTGTTTTTAAGAGCAGAGAATTCTAATTACATAAATTCAAACGATATCAAATTAATAGATTTCATATTTAGCAATGCAAAAACAGAAATAATTACAAATGCTGGACATTGGCTACATTATGAGAAACCCGAGGCTGTTGCCTTCGCTGTAAATAAGTTTTTATCCTAAAAGACACGACCAAGATGAAATTACGCACCGAGAAAGACACAATGGGCAATATCGAAGTCCCTGCCGACAAATATTGGGGAGCACAAACTCAAAGATCATTAGAGAATTTTAAAATAGGTCAAAAAATGCCAATGGAAATCGTCCATGCGATGGCTATTCTTAAAAAAGCTTGTGCGGAAGCAAATTCTAGTCTTGGAAAATTAAGCGAGGAAAAAACAAAACTAATCTCCGAAGTTTGTGATGAAATTGTAGCAAGTAAACTCGACGATCACTTTCCACTTGTTGTGTGGCAAACCGGCTCGGGCACACAAACCAACATGAACCTAAACGAAGTAATAGCAAACCGTGCTCATGTTCTTTCGGGAGGCAAATTAAGCGATGCTCAAAAAATCATCCATCCAAATGATGATGTAAATAAGAGTCAGTCATCTAACGATACCTTCCCATCTGCCATGAGCATTGCATCAATGCTTGTTATCTCAAATAAAACTATTCCAGCAATAGAATCATTACGAAATGGATTAAATAAACATGTTCAAAAATTTGCTGAAATAATAAAAACTGGACGTACTCATTTTATGGATGCTACTCCAATAAGCTTTGGTCAAGAATTTTCTGGATATGTTTCACAGCTTGATTACGGATTAAAAGCATTACAAAATTCATTAAAGCACTTATCGGAGCTTGCAATTGGTGGTACAGCAGTTGGCACAGGATTAAATGCTCCCAAAGATTTTGATAAAATCGTATGTGAATTTGTAACAAAACAGACAAAACTTAAATTTAATCCAGCAGCAAATAAATTTGAAGCACTAGCAGCAAACGATGCAATTGTGGAAACTCATTCGGCACTAAAACAAATAGCTATCAGTCTTAGCAAAATCTCCAACGACCTTAGATTTATGTCCAGTGGCCCACGTTGTGGCATCTCCGAAATCTTCATTCCTGAAAATGAACCAGGGTCTTCTATAATGCCTGGAAAAGTAAATCCTACTCAAATAGAAGCAATGACTATGGTTTGCGCTCAGGTAATCGGTAATGATATGGCAATAAGTATCGGCGCAATGAACGGACATTTTGAACTTAATGTTTACAAACCATTAATGATCAAAAACTTCTTAGAATCAGCAAATTTACTTGCCGAAGCTTCTATCTCTTTCTTAAATAATTGTGTTGCAGGAATTGAAATAAATGAAACCAAAGCTAATTTTTATCTAAACCAATCTTTAATGACAGTAACTGCGCTCAATCCAATTATTGGTTACGAAAATGCTGCAATTATTGCAAAGATTGCACACAAAAAAGGAATTAGTCTTAAAGAAGCTGCTATGGAAACAGGCTTTTTAACTGAAGATAAGTTCAACGAAATTGTAAATCCAAAAAAGATGATATAAAAATCTGACTTTGTTTACAGAAACTTAATTTATTACACTAATTTTGTAAATATTATTACTTAAAGAAAATGTGCGGAATTACAGGTTTTTACACCAAAAATAATCCTGATTTTGTTAGCAGGGAAGAACTAGATAAGATGACATCTTGTTTGGTTCATCGCGGCCCCGATGCAACTGGAAGCTATTACACAGACCTAATCGGACTTGGTCATCAGAGATTAAGCATCCTCGACTTATCCAATGATGCAAATCAACCTATGGAATCCCATTCTATGCGTTATGTTTGCGTGTACAATGGAGAGGTCTATAATTTTATGGATATCGCCAAAGATCTTAATATCGAATTAAAAACCAACTGCGATACTGAAGTTATTGTTGAGGCTTTTGCTGAATGGGGTGTGACCTTTATAAATAAACTTAACGGAATATTCTCCATTTGTATATACGACAAACAGGAGCAGATTCTTTATCTATTTCGCGATAGAATAGGTATCAAACCAATGTTTTATTACTGGGATGGAAATAACTTTGCCTTTTCATCTGAACTAAAATCTTTACTTCAGATAAAATATATTCGTGAGCGCAGACAGATAAATAATTCTGCAATAAACGAGTATCTTCACTTAGGTTACATTCCAGAGCCTAATACAATCTTTACAAATATCCGCAAATTCCCTAACGGTCAAACAGGAATCGTTTCAGAAAATGGTTTCCGTTCAGAATCTTATTGGGACATTGAAGGTACAATCCGCAGAAATGTTATTTCCGATCCCATTGAAGCAAAAAGCAAGCTTAACGAGTTAATAGTATCATCAGTAAAAATGCAACTTGTTAGCGATGTTCCCTTTGGCACATTTCTAAGTGGTGGTATCGACTCAAGTCTGGTTACTGCAATTGCATCAAAAGTCCATAATCAAAAGCTAAATACCTTTTCGATTGGCTTTAAAGATTCAAAACATGATGAGTCTAAATATGCTGCCAAAGTTGCAAATTATCTAGGAACAAATCATCACGAATATATTGTTACAGAGTCTGATGCTCGTGATATAATCTTGGACATGCTAGACTTTTACGATGAGCCATTTGCTGATTCGTCGGCAATACCAACTATGATGCTCTCCAAACTAGCAAAAGAACAGGTGTCGATGGTTTTATCTGGTGATGGTGGCGACGAATTGTTCCATGGGTATGGTGCCTATACATGGGCTAAAAGACTGTCAACATTTCCCGGAAACAGATTCAGAGGCATTATGGGTGCCATCTTAAGTATCACTCCTTCCAATAAATACAAAAGAGCTTCTTATCTTTACAAATACAAAGATAAAGCAAATATTAAAAGTCATATATTTTCTCAGGAACAGTATCTTTTCAGTGAACGAGAGCTTGATAAATTATTAAATCCCGACCTGATTTTTGACAATAGTCTTGAACAGGATTATTCCAATTTTGTCAGGAAATTAACTGCAGAAGAGGCTCAAGCTATTTTTGATTTAAAATATTACCTTAAAGACGACCTATTAGTAAAGGTAGATCGCGCTTCGATGAGATATGCTCTCGAAACTAGAGTTCCTCTTCTCGACCATAGAATTGTTGAGTTTGCTATGAACCTTGACCCAAAATTGAAAATTATGGGTAACACTCAAAAATATCTGCTAAAAGAAGTACTTTATGACTATGTGCCCAGAGAATTTTTTGACCGACCAAAATGGGGATTCTCAATTCCATTAAAAAAATGGTTATACACCGATCTTGCTTTCTTAATTAATGAATATCTAAACGAAGGCATTATAAACGAATTTAATGTCGTTGATTTTGCAGAAGTTCAGAAACTGGTGCGTAAATTTAAATCGGGACATGACTACTTATACAACAGATTATGGCTGCTGATAATCTTGCATAAGTTCCTAATTAAAAATAGAAATCTTATTTAATCTTTTGAACGAAATAGTGAGGATTCTTTTTAACAATTTTATACCTCCCCGATTTCACAGCTTCTTGAGCCACAGTTTTTGAGCCCCAGTGTGTATAATCTGCCGAATCGTCAAACAAAATAAATCCCCCTTCTACTAATAATTTATCAACGTTCTCGAAATCTCTTTTAGCAAAGTCGTAGAGATGATTTCCATCAATATAAGCAAAAGAAATCTTCCCTTCAGGAACAAATTCTCCACCATGTAGATTTTTTATTGATGCCTTATTTTTCCATGCTTCGAAGAAATCATCAGAAGGCAAATCTGAAGAAAAAATATTAGCTTTGGGATTAAAAAACTTAATGTTGCGGATAAAAGAATCTTTTAAATATTGCTTTGTAGTCAATGGATCCTCGACAGTACATATTTTTTCATCAGATTTTATATCCTCCCAATAATAATCTGTAGTTATTAGTTTATTCGATTTCCCACGTTTATTAATAAAGTACAAGATTACATTTGTTGACAAACCTGCAAAGGTTCCAATTTCAAGTATAGGACTGTTATCGGGAAGATTTTTGATGGCATGGTCGAAACAATATATATGACCAGGCTCAAGCCAACCTGGAACAACCACTCTCAGTCTTTCGAGTTCCTTAACGTTTACAATAATTGGTCTATTAAAAAAATAGAACAAACCCTTTCTTAAAATATATCCGAATTTCATCTTAAATAGTTTTGTGCAAAAGTAAGTAAATATAAATAAATGGGATAAAATCTTTTCAAAACCAAGATGGATTTTTTTTGTATTGCAACAATGTTTTTGCCCATCATCTGATTTTTAGTAACTTTGATGAAAATTAGAAACCAAAAAACTAAAATTATGGAAAAAATTATCTCAATGTTTACCTCAAAACCTGTTGATATTATCGAAGAACAGGGATTCTTTAAAAAATCATTCAGGTACATATTCTTATTTGCAACTTTAGTAATTGCAGCTTACGGTATCTACAGCCTTGTATCGGTTGGAATTGATTATTTTAAAATGGTTTTTGAACTAGAAGCATTTCAGATTATTAGGCATTTACTATTATTCTTGTTTTGCCTTGTAATATCTGTTTTGTGTTATATTATTATTGCAGGTGCTCTCTACCACAGATCACGTTTGATTTTTGTCGACACTACAACAAATCTAGTGGACATTATGCCTGGTGTTTTTAAAACTGTTGGGCTAATTTCTGCTATCATCCCTTTTGCTATAGGGTTAGTTGGATTTCTGTCTGCTTTACTTGCAGCAACTCCATTCTTTCCGATGGAACAACTTAGTGGAATCCTATCTGGTATCACAATTATCGATATGCCTTCTGTTTTCTCTGGTTTTGCAGTTGATGGCTTTGAGGCTTATGTTAAACAATTATTTGGGTCAGGTTTTGTATTATTGATTTTAAGTATTTTTGCTGCTTTTATAAATCTTGTAGCAATGTATCTTATTTCAGCAATCTATAAACTGGTGGTTGACTTTTTGAGAAAATAATGTAATTATTTAGGTTTTATGCCAAAACTAGAATTCTTATTAGTTGGTAGTGGTAGTTGGTAGTGGTAGTTGGTAGTTGGTAGTGTGTTTTTTCATAGCCGCTACCGCTTATTGGAATTCCACTTTTGTTAAAAAAGGCAGAATCTCAAGTTTACTGCAAT
>CAZOHR010000115.1:0-8630 GCA_964579045.1 uncultured Bacteroidales bacterium
GAGGCTAAGGTTAGATTAGCGTGGGCTTTAGATTCTGCAGTTTGTTCTTTTAACTTCGTTGAGCTCGCAAGCTCGGTTGTTTGTTTTTTAAGGCAGAGGCTAGACTATTAATCTTTTTCTTTCTCCATTTTCATAACCATCGTGGTTGTAAGTCCGTCGGTAGTTTCTATTCTGCGGAGCCATAGTTCTTTGTTTGTTAGTCTAATAATTTCGAATGACTGAACTTCGGACATAATTGTGATGTCAATATTTTCTTTTTCATCATCGAAAACCCAAGTTATATACTCGGTTCGACTAAATGGAAAAAATCCAGCTGAAATAGCAAAAAAGAAATTCCCATCTCCATCTTTTTCTATTGTAAGTTTAACCGCTGTAACAGTAATGTCAGAAATATCAATTGGAATACCGCCAGTTATAGAATCTAGGTCAACATCACCAAGCATCGAAGTTAGGTCATTAAGGCTAACAACAGTATCGTTTATTGTGGTTTCGGTGAGCACCCAAGTTCCTTCAATCCTTTTTGTTGCGCTTAATAAAGTAAATGATGGGCCTTCTTCGTACTTGTTACATGATGAAAAACCCAATAAAAATGCAAGTGCAAGAGCAGCGATAATAAATACAAGTCTTGTTTTCATAAAAGCAATTTTTTTACATCAGTTAATATTCTGCTAAATTATAAAAAAATATAAAACAAAACGGATTCTCAAAAATGAGAATCCGTTTACAGAAATAAGTTGAACTAAAACCATATTTCTGGATTTATTAACAAAACTTAGTTTTTTACAAAGTCTGAGCTAAAGATATTATTGTTTAGATCAATCAGCTTGACTAAATAATTGCCACTATTTAATTCTGAAATGTCAATTTTAGAATTTGACACATTAGTAATAGTCTGTCTAATAACAAGTTGACCAGCGACATTAAATATTTCAATTGATTTGCAATCTGACAGGTTTTCAATTTGAATAAAGTCATCAGTAGGGTTTGGGTAGATTTCAAATGATTGATTATAACTTTCTTCTATTCCAGAACTATTATTTTTAACACAACGTACTGACATTCCATCTTTTTTGTCATTATCAGTAATATTTAAATATCCAGAAGAAGGATCCATAACGCTATAATAAGCATAATCTGTCCCAGTTTCAGTACCTGTCCAAAAATATCCATCATCAAAAATATTATAAAATACTCCATCGTATTTGCGATAACCACCACCAAAAGCAGTAAAGTCACTCTCATTTGTTGCATCGGTATTTGGTTCGCCCCAATGCGCAGTTCCAATTTCTTTTAGTTTGCTAGCTGCGACGCTTGGTCCACCTAGATAACTTACTAGAACATTCCAATCATCGTAAGTAGCAACATGCCAATTGTTTGGGCAGATATTTTTAGGATTTGCAACTGCATAAAAATTATAAAGATTGCCAAATACTTCAGCATAAGTAGGATATTCGCAATATGCGCCAGTAATCAAATCACTCCAATCATTACCGGCTGTAACTAAAGCTATACTTGTTCCATCACTGTATGACGTAGTTTTTAGATTTTCCTTGGTCCACATTTGAGTTCCAATAGTAACAGTATTATACACATTGTCATCGGCATCGATTACAGTAGTTTGTGCTTTACTGCTTAAAGCAAATAATACGATTACTGCAAATATTATAGATGTTTTTTTCATTACATTTTGTCAGTGATTATGGTGCTGACTCCGCACTTTTTATTTTTAAATTATTAGTTCTGAATATTTATTTTGCTAAACCCTGATTCTAAATAAAGTTTTTCGATTTCTTCTTTTGTAATACGTTTATTTACCATCCAAGTGGAATTAAGATTCCATTCTGCAAATTCAACATTTAAGAAGCTATCGGTTTTGCTGTAATAATACACCGCTTTGTACCCTTCAATTTGGTAAACTTCTGATGCAGTATATTCTTTAAACATCAGATAATCATTAAATCGCTCAGGGACACCAACCATAAGCATCAAAGTAGTTTTTTCGGATGGCTTTACATTTACCGAAGTCATAACGTTATTACTCATTTCTACTTCGATGAGAATAAAATCTTTAATCGGCATTGAGTTTGACCATTCCTCAAATCTTTCGAAAGAAAGCTTCATGCCGTTTTGACTAAAGAGAGTCAGTGAGAAAAACATCACTGATAATAATACGCTTAGCTTTTTCACTATTTAGATATTAAAAGTTTATTAGTTTTTACAATTCCGTTTATGTTTGTCTGAACAAGATAGATTCCAGATTGAAAATTAGTTAAGTCTATGTCGTTTATCCCATTTAAAGAATCATACTTAATGATAACCTTACCGCTTATATCAGAAATAATTAAGCTATAGGCAGAGTCTGATTGTGGATCAACAGTAAAATTATTTGTTGCAGGATTAGGATATGTGAGGATTTGATTATTAATATTACTGCCAGCCACGTTTGTTCCACCATTATAATTTAAACTGTACCAAGCTTTTCCTATCCCGTTATTAAAATCATATAGAAAGCAGACAGTATTGTTGATTGTGAAGAAGTAGTACATAGTGCTATAATTCTCTTCATCCGTATAACTCAAATCCGCGCCAATGTGTTCTACAATATCAGTTGAACTGTTACCTATAGAAAGTAGTCGAAAATACTGCGGGAATTCGCCACAAAAAAACAAACGATCGTTGCAGGCAATAAGTTGCTGAACATTTGACAATTCTTCGACTGGAACATTATTATAAACTATTGTTCCATCAGGCGAGCCATTAGATTCAAAAAGCTGATCTTGGAATGTGAGTTCGGTAGTTGTTGCAGTAAAATAGAGTTTATTATTGACGACTGTAAGATTATTTGGTTTAGAGCTGTATGAAGCCCCCCAAGTATTGAATTCTTTAAATAAATTCGTTCCATCATAAGAACCGTCGGATTTCCACAGTTCCTCTCCATTTACAAAATCATCACAAACAAAATACATATTATCTTCGAAACATGCACATCTGTCAGTAAAGATATTGGCATTTGCGTTGCCTTCGACAATATCTTTCACCATAACAGTTCCAGGTACAGTTCCATCAGTAACCCATAATTCGTCACCAGCTTCTATAGAATATGCTCTAAAATACATAAGTCCTCCACAAACGCCAAGTATTGTTGGCATACTTGAAGATCCACCCGTACCAATATCTGCAAACATGTAAGTACCATCAACAGTTCCGTCAGTAACCCAAAGTTCACGACCATTTAAACCGTCATAAGCAGAAAAATACAATTTATTGTCGAATTCTGTAAAACCTGTTGGATCAGAGCTTCCATCTAGTGTGGGATTAATATCCAAGAACAAGTGAGTTCCATTTTCAGTTCCATCCGAAACACAAAGTTCGGTACCTAAAGAGTTTACAATTCGAGCATGAAAGAATAATTTATTTTGAAAAGCGCCAGCAGCAAAAGTACCAAGAGCATCTCCTAAAGGATTCAAATCATCTACTAAAACAGTTCCGTCGGTTGTACCATCAGTTTTCCAAAGTTCTAATCCTGAGTCTGGATGATAAGCTCTGAAATAAACATAATCACCTACAGCACAAAAGGAATCAGGCAATCCCGATTCTCCACCTGGATTTATATCCTTCAGCAAAAATGTGCCTTCGGTTGTACCATCAGTAACATAAAGTTCTAGGCCAGTACCTAGCTCATTCATTGTAATAAATGCAAGCCCCTTTTCCTTCCATTCGAAGACTTCATTAACATAATAGTTTCCACCCTGCCCATTGTGAAAATCTTTCAATAGCTGAATCTGATTTTGTGCAAACGCACTCAGGCTAATGCAAGCAAGTAATAAAAACAAAATTCTCTTTTTCATGGCTCAATATTTATTAATTATAAACGATAAAACTAACTCTGCTATCTGTTAAGTTTCCACTTAAATCTTTTACAGTTATTAACAACTTTCCGTTAGAACTGCTGTAGGAAACAATTACGGTTTGTCCAACTGCTGTAAGATATGTAGTATAATAGGCAAATTGATAATTCTCATCAGCTATTGTTACTGAATATGTTCCCACAGCATCTCGTGTTGCAGTAACATTTGGAGTTGAGTTGGTAGTATTTATTGTTCCATCAGCATTAACCATTCCGTATGCTATTGGCAGTAAATCCTTATAATTTGTAGCAGGTCTAGTGACACCCCCATTAATATGAACCTGTCCTTCTACTTGTAATTTATAGTCTGGAAAAGCTACTCCTACGCCAACATTTCCTGCAACCACAACAAGTGCAGATTCAGCAATCCATGTTCCGTTACTATTACTTAGCAAAGCACCTTCTGCCAAATTATCTGTATCAATCCACACATCGTCAAAACTTTCACTTAAATATGGATTTGCTAATCTTCCAGAATACTCAGAATATTTTGCATAAGGCACATCTGTAAATATTGTTGTCCCCATTTCAACATCATTAATAAATGTTGTTAAAGTTATGCGTTCATATTCCCAATCTACTTGATAAAAATAAGTGCCATTAAGTGCATCACCTTGCAGTAGAACTAAATTAACAATGCCGAAGTCATCAGAAATTGCAACATGTTCTTCGGAATATAGTTCGGTTCCTAAAGTTGTGTTTTTGAAAATAAATCTAATATCAAACTCCTGATTTGGAAGAATATTACCTTCGCCGTCTCTTATTACAGCCTGATAATTAATACCATTGTCGAATTCTCTAGTTTGAGAAAAGGCAATATTTGAATCAAAAACAATAAGTGCGAGCAAAAAATAAAAAATAATTTTAATTTTCATATTCTAGTTTTTAATAAGTTTAATACTTGATAATAAATTTCCATAAATACTAAAAAGCTGAAGGATATACTCACCAGCTTTGTATCCAGTAACGTCAACAACAAAGTTGCCATTTGTGTTAGTTTTTGAAAACACAGCGACACCTCTCACATCATAAATCTTTACTGAATAATCTTGCAAGGCTGATTTTATCATCACAAAGTCTGTCCCTGGATTTGGGAAAACCGAAATCTCTGCATTCTCGGCAGTAAAAATATCTACCAATGTAAGTCCAGATTGCTGAAACCCAGCCGTTACAATATAATTCTCGTTTGCAAAACTACCAGTTGCGGGCTGTCCTATGGTTGCAGAAACCATATAAGATTCGTTTGCCATTTCGAAAGAAGATCCTCCAGATGATATAGATTGTCGTTCAATAACTGTTTGGGCAAATAATGTTACATTAAAACAGCAAATATCAAAAGCTATTAAAAGAAATAGTTTAGTCATAATTTTATTATTATTTACAATGACAAAAATACAAGGCACTCCGAATTAATTTATAGGAGATTTGAAAGCGTAGGATATGGGCTTGAAAATGTTGACAAATTGCACGAAATCACAAACTCTCCAACACCTGAATCAATCCAGCTTTTTTTCTGACCGAAACAGGAATTTCGCGTCCGTTTTTGAGGATTAAAAAACCACCATCGGATTTGTCAAGTTTTTTTACGTAATTGAGGTTTACGAGATATGAAGTGTGTGGTCTAAAAAAATTAAATTCAGTTAAGATCTCTTCAAATTCTTTCATGCTGCGTGAAACAATTATTTCTTCACCATTTGCAAAGAAGAAAGTTGTATAAGAGTTGTCGCTTTGGCAGTAAATAATGTCGGTGATTTCAACTATGTGAAATTCGCCAGAGGTTTTAAGAACAAGCTTTTTAGGCTGAGATGTTTTATCATAGTGTTCGAAAAAGTTTTTTAATTGCCTCTCTACATTTGATTTTGCCCGAACATCCAGAGCTTTTTCAATTGCCAAGCAAAGCTCCGAATCATCAAATGGTTTTAGGATATAATCTAGTGCAGAAAACTTTATTGCTTTAATTGCAAAATCGTTAAATGCTGTTGAAAAAATAAGTGAGAAACTATATGGTTTTACAGCCTGGAGGACATCGAAACCTGTTCCATCGCCTAGGTCTATATCAAGAATTACAATATCGGGTTTACAGGATTTCAACAAATCAATTCCCTCGGTCATTGACGAACCCTCACAAATTACTGTAATATCAGGAAAGTTTTTTGCAATCACTGATTTATACAAGTCGCGTATCTTTTTATCGTCGTCTATTATTGCTAATTTCATAAAGAAAATAAATAATTTTAAATTACAAATAACGGTGCCTTCGACTCCGCTCAGTCACCTGAGAATCTGTTGCCTGAGTGGAGTCGAAGGCAACAGAATACTTCATACATACTCAAATCACAATCTGCCGCGGCGGACAAATCACAAGTTCCAAATCACAAATAACACTGCACCGATTGGAGCTTGATTTTTGTAATTTGGAGCTTATAATTAAATTTCGGGCAGCTTCACATCAACTTTCGTACCTTTTTCGTCACTTTTAAAAGAAACAGAAACATCTTTTTTCCACTTTTGTTTAAGGATTTCTGCTCTTTCGTTGATAATACCAAGTGCCAAAGATTTATGATTGGTAGAATCTATTTCTCCCTTTTCAAATCCCTTTCCATTATCGCTTATTGAAAACAAAATGTATGAATCTTTCTCCAAAATTTTAAGTTCCAGTACACCATTTTCAATATTTTTCAAGCCGTGTTTAATTGCGTTCTCTACAAATGGCTGAATCATCATAGGTGGAATATTTATTTCTTCCGTTTCAATCGCATCATCAATGCTAAGCACAAACTCAAATGATTTTTCTAGTCGGAGTTGTTCGAGTTGAATATAATTTGTTAACAACTCAATTTCCTCTGACAATAAAATTTTATCCTGAGCTGATGATTGCAAGACCATTCTGGTTAATTTCGAAAACTTTGACAGATAATCTGATGCTTTTTCGGAATTACTGTCCGACATATAGCCCTGAATGGATGTTAAAACGTTGAAAAGAAAATGTGGGTTCATTTGATTTTGCAAAATCTGTTGCTTGATTGTCATGTTTTTATTCTGCATAAAAAGTTTTCTCTGTTTGCCTCTCATGTACAGTACAATTATAATAAAGCCAAGAATCACAATAATAGCAACAATCAATGAGCTGATTTGAGCAATTTTGCGGTTTTGAATTTCTTTTTCCTTCTGCAACGCTTCTATTTCAAGTTCCTTTTGTGCAGTCTGGTATTTAACCTCGAGTTTGCTTATTTCATTTTGCTTATCGATGTTCAGAAGAGAATCTTTAAGCAAATCATACTGTTCAAAGCTTAAAGCGGAGTTCTTAAAATCGCCTACCTTCAAATAGGCCTTGGCAACACTACCATAAACTTCCATCAGATTTCGTGTATAACCTGAATCTATGAGCAAGTTCAAAGATTCTTCCATAAACTTGACTGCGACTAAAAAGTTGCCAATTTCGGCTTCAAGTTGCCCCGAATACATCAACGATCTACTGAGCCACAATTTGTCATCAAGCAGGCGAAATCCAGCCACAGACTCTTCAAATGCTTTTCTGGCTGCGTCATAGTTTTTGTCTTTAAACAACAAGTTTGCAATATTATTTTGGCAGATAGCGGTATTTCTCGAATCTTCAAGTAAGATATAGATTTCCTGTGCATCTGAATAAAAACAAAGAGCGGAATCCAAGTCACCAAGCGATTCTTCGTAAAACACACCGAGATTATTTAGAGCTGAAGCAATTAGAGCACTATCCTTTACTTCAACTTTAAGATTATATGATTGAATTAGATTTTGATAAGCCAGATCGTCGTTTCCAAGTTCCTGATGAACAATTGCAATGTTATTATAAACCAGAGATTGAGATTTTTTATTACCAGTTTTATTAAAAGCTTTTAAAGATTCTTGATAATTATTTAAAGCAGCTACATAGTCGCCCGACATTTCGCGGACTACTCCGATATTCATTATCATCTGCGCAGCCTTGTCATAATCTCCCATTGCTTCGGCAGATTGTTTAGCCAGATAAAAAAACTCTTCGGTAAACTCAGGTAGATTTTTGGAATAGAATATCAATCCAATTTTGTTATAATTTTCGAAAGCTGCAGAGTCGTCATATTCCACTGAAACTGATTTCACCAATAAGTTTTTTATTAATGAAATTTGTCTTAACGAATCATTTGGAGTTTCTTTTAGATTTTCAATCAGAGATTCTGTCTGAGAAAATGAAAGTAGTGATACAAAAAGAAAAACAACTAATAGTCCTACACGCATATCCTCTTAATTTCAAATGCAAAGATAAAAAACATGAATCTAGATTTATCGAATAATCAGCAAAATTATTAACAAATTACTTTATTAAGCCAAACATCGCCTCACAAACAATATTCAGTTCTTCACTAACATTAAAACCCATTGAAGACTGTTCGTATAATGTCTCCAGTTTATCAATATTTTCATAAAAAGAATTTGGGATTGGAATCATCTCAATATGACTACGCAGAACCTTTGTAGAATTAAACATTTTGCGGTAAAGAAATGATGCTATGGCAGAATTGAGATAAGCGCATAATGCTTTTGGTGGAATATCTGGTGTTTGAAGTGAGAAAAAATTAATACTATTTAAAATCAACTTTCCTGATTCGTCATAACATGTAACCAATGAATCTGAAATAAATCTATAGCATATTTTTGGAGATCTGTATTGCTTAAGCGGGGCTGTTTGTTGAAGAATTCGCGGATT
>CAZOHR010000115.1:8640-10202 GCA_964579045.1 uncultured Bacteroidales bacterium
AGCTCCGCCTTATGTATTTTTGAATTAATATCAGTTGACAAATGTTTGCGATTATTACCTGTTACGATACCGAGTCCAAATTTACACTTACCTTCAAGGTTAAAAGCTGGTACAGAAAGTATTTTTTCAAGTTTCTCTATTTCTTCATCCGATGATACATATGGCGGTCTGAATTGATTTTTTTCTGCCTGTTTCGCAGAATACTCGATTTGATTTCCGTTACGAGCAATAATACGCAATGAGCCTCTCTTTTCAATTTCGACACGTACTATCGGTGACATTACGCCCTTAAATGCCTGACCATAATATATTATCTTGACACTGTTTTGCTTTGCAAATATTTTCTTTCTAATATTGAGATGTGTACCAACATACAGAATGGATTCTGGAAGAATAAAATAAAGTTTCCCTGTTTTTTTTAGCATATTTAAACTTTGAAGAAGAGCGATGCTAAAACTTTCTGAGCCTGATAATTCAGGAAAATCGCGAATCAATTCTTTCTTTCTTTCGGTCGAAAATTTTGCCCCATAAGGAGGATTTGTAATTATAAAGTCAAATTTCTTATCAATTTTATTGCATGGTTTAAGAATATCAACGACCTGAGTTTTTATCAGCTTTTCTGTAGAATTGAAAAAAATTGCGAAATTTACTTTTGCAATTCTAAGTGCAATGGTATCAATATCACGCAAATATATTTGGTTAGGATTATGTTGTTTCGATAAAACATTTAGTAACATTGTGCCGGTTCCTGCGCATGGATCAATTACAGAGCTGTTTTCCGGCAAACTAATTCCAGATGTAAGCATGGCTGGAGTAAAATATGCACCATTGATAGATTTATCAGCAACAGTGCGTAAGGAATCATAAAGAGCACCTAAGAAGTCTATTTCGTTATCAGGGAAATCGAAGATTATCAATCTGTGATACAAACTTAAAGAGCTAGATTCAAACTCACGCATCCACGAATTAAGAAAAGCAGTAAACACAGGATTTTGGGAGCTAACATAAAGATTTTTATTTCCAGTACGACAACTGACTAGATATTTTCTCTCTAGGATAATCACAGAAACAACAAAAATTAGGTGATTTACTGAGCACTTGCTTTCTGCCATAATTTCTTTCAACTTGTCGATAATCAGCCTATTTTTTATCGACATTAAAATACCTGAATAACCAGATCCAGAATGGTCGGATTGTCTATTAGCTCGTTTTTGCAGGCGATTTTGGCGAGAACGAACATCATTGATAATCTCTAAGTACTCATCCTCTTCATAACCACTTTTGTCGAGATAAGCAGGAATAACACCAGTCTTGAGCCAGTTGCTAATTGTTGCATCTGAAACATTTAAGTCAAGTCTTATGTCGCTGTATTTCTTCAAATCGGATAAAAATTGGTTGTAAAAATAAGGAAAAATGATTACAAGTTTAAAATAACAAAAACAAAAATAGAGAAATTGGAATGAGGGGTGAATGGAATGATTGGTGAATGGAATGATGGATGAATGGAATGATGGGATTGAGGGGATTGAGGGGATTGGGGGGATTGAGGGGATTGAGGGGAT
>CAZOHR010000116.1:0-10128 GCA_964579045.1 uncultured Bacteroidales bacterium
AGAATTGGTAATAGCTATGGATACTGTAAAGCTTGTATTCTAAAATATCAATAACCTTTTATAAATTAAGCAGACATCTGATATTTTCGGATGTCTGTTTTTTTTGTGTAATTTTGCACGGTTTTCAATTGTCGATCATGAGAAATTTAAAGTGTATTAAAATTTTACTCTTGACAAACCTATTTATGTCGGTTTGTAGCTTTTTGTATTCTACAATTAATCCTGACAGTCTACTCTCGGTGTATGAAGTAAGGAAAAATACTTATTCAGATACCGAGAAAGCTGAGATTTTTTCACAAATCGGGTCTGCTTATTATAAAGTTCAAAATTTTCCGGAAGCAATAAAATTCCAAAAAATGGCTCGAGAAATTTTTCACAGTACAAATAACCCAGACAAGGAAATTGATGAACTTGAAAAAATAGGTGTGCTTTATTCAAATATTAGTATCTATGATGAATCATTATACTATCTGCTCGAAGCACTTAAAATTGCAAATAGACAGAGAGACATACCACGCGAATACTCCTTGATGCTAAATATCGGAACTACGCATATAGAAGCTTCAAATTATGAAAATGGGCTTATATACCTTAAGAAATGTAAAAATTATTATGAGAAATCAAAAGGGGATAATGACAAGTATAAGTTTGCACTTTATACCAACCTTGGTGTCGTTTATCAACATTATGACTTACTCGACACTGCACGGCTCTACTACCTAAATGCACTAGATATTTGTCGAAAATCTCAAGAATTGAATATGGGAGGAGTTTTGATAAATATTGGAGATTTGTATGCTTTGCAGGATTCTCTCTTACTTGCAAGAGAATATTATGAGCTGGCTATTGACCATTTCTATAAATCTAACGATATGCGTGGCTACTGGCATACAAAATATGGTCTAGCCAGATTAAGTATTGAACAAGGAGATTTTCCAGATGCAATAACACGATTTGATGAGCTTGTTGCTGTATTTGAAGAAACTCAGGATTTGGCTTATCTCAGTCAGTCATTTTTAGATTTGAGTAAGTTGTATGATGAACTAGGTGATTACAAAATGTCTTTGAGCTATTATAAAAAATACTCAGAAATAAACAGCAAAATATCGAGTAGCGATGTGTTAATGCAAATGGCTCAGTTTGAAATGAAGTACGAGTTAGAAATATTCGAACAACAAGCTGAGCTCGATATCGAAATTGTAAAAAGAGAAAAGCAGCTCGTTCTATTAAAATGGTATGTCTTTTCTGGCATACTAATTATAGGACTTCTTATTGTTATAGTCTTTATGACAAGGCACAGGATAAAGAAAAAATTGCTCGAATCGGAACTTAAAAACTCGCAGCTTGAACAAAATTTATTGGGGGAGGAAATTGAATTTCATAAGCGGGAACTCGAAAACTTTGCCTTAAATATCGTTCATAAGAATAACCTTCTTCTGTCAATTAAAAATGAGTTGAATGAACTCAAAGATGTGCCTGATAACGAAAAGAATAGTAAGGCCAGAAATATTTCAATGCAAATCTCCCAAGCCTTAAAAAGAAATTCAGATTTGGAAAAACTTCAGGAACGTATTGATAAAGTCCATTTTAGTTTTATTCAAAAGCTTTCAGAAAACTTTCCTAGTCTTACCGAAAAAGAAAAACGACTTTGTGTTATGCTCAAATTGAATTTGTCTTCCAAAGAAATAGCCGTGCTTAATGATATCTCTGAGCATGCGGTAATGATGGCTAGATATAGGATGAGAAAAAGAATGAATATGAATTCCGAAGAGAACTTGGTTGACTTCCTCCAGAAGCTATAATATATCTCATAGTATATATGTTTGATTTTTTAAGTATCTGATAATCAGTTAATTAAAATTATATGTGTATAGTTCCTAGTTCTGAAAAACAGCGTTTTTTACTAGTTTGTATATATAGTGAAATGTAGAATTTTCTTTTAGTAAATATTCACGCCATACTTTTGCGGTGAACTTTTAATTCACAAAACCATGGCAAAAACGAAAACTGATTTTTATTCAAGAACAGAAGTTCTTTTAAAAATTGCTTTTTTATTATTATTCTCAATAGTTTTATTATTTTGTATAGCAATCACCGGAAGTTTGAGTGCGCAGACCATTACTATCGGCTCTGGTACCAATACCCAGAGCTACCCGTTCAATTCTTTTTACGGCTATGGTCGTAGTGCCTCTCTTTTCTCCTCAACAGAAATATCCTCATACGGGACAATCACTAGTTTGGGATGGTACGTGGGTACTGCGCAATCAACTTCTGTACCGGTTAAAATTTATTTGAAAGAAACAACCGCCACAACATTAACAGCCAATACTTGGGCAAATTTGATTAGCTCAGCAACTTTAGTGTATGACGGATCTGTTTCTTTCACACCAACAGGTTGGTTTACGATTGATATTACAGATTACAACTATGCTGCGAATAATCTGATGGTTTTGTGTGAAGCAAATTATGGAGCTACTGGAACATCATCATACCCACTGTTTAGATACACAAATTCCGCTTCGAAACATATGTATTTTGCTGCCGATAATACTCCTCCGTCTGGTAATGGAAATGTTAATGGAAATCGTCCAAACATTAGACTTAATATTGTTGCTTGTTCAATGATTGGTGGTACAGCAACTGCTACAGATAACACAATTAATGTTGGGGAAAATACTACTATTAGTTGTGCTGGTCACACCTCAACAGGTTCTGACTTGCAGTGGGAGCAATCACTAGATGGTTCATCAGGATGGGCAAATGTTACTGGTGGTATCGGTGAAACAACTGCGACCTACACAACTCCAAACTTATCTGTAAAAACTTATTATCGACTTAAAGTTACAAAAACAACTGATGTAAGTTGTTTTAACTACTCAACAACAGCTAGTGTCACTGTAGTTTGTGGTGTAAATGGTGGAACGGCAAGTGCTATCGATACAGATATTTATATGGGCGATGCTACAGAAATTCTCTGTGCAGGATATACTTCTTTTGGAACTAGCTTACATTGGCAGCAATCATTGAACGGAACAACTGCTTGGGCAGATGTAACAGACGGAAGTGGTGAAACTTCATCAACTTACACAACTGCAATCCTAGCACAAACGACTTACTTTAGACTTGCTGTAAATGATGGGGTATGTATATCTTATTCAAATGCTGTTTGTATTACCACAACTTGTGCTGTTACTACAGGTGGAACTGCAACTCCAATTTTGGGCTCTATAGCTATGGGGGAAGCAACTACAATTGACTGCACTGGATTTTCGGTTCGAGCTACAGATTTTCAATGGCAACAGTCTGCAACTGGCACCGGCTCTTGGTCTAATGTTAGTGGTGGGACAGGTTCAAATACAACATCATATAATACACCAACATTATTGTCAAAAACATTTTATAGATTAATAGTAACTGATGGATATTGTTCAGAATTTTCAAGTGTAGCTCAAGTACAAACTACTTTGTCAAATGATGAGTGCACGGGTGCTGTTCTACTGTCGGTAGGAGATGCTTGCGATTATTCAACAGTTAACAACACTGGGGCAACTGCTTCGAGTGGAATACCTGCAGCAGGTTGTGGTGGTTCAGTTTTCGTAGATACTTGGTTCAAATTTGTTGTACCTATCGGTGGCCATATCGAAATAAATACTCAAGCTGGTACATTAAATGATGTTGCTATGGCTCTTTATTCTGGAACCTGTGGTAGCTTAAGCCTTATCGAATGTGATGATGATGATGGTGAGTCTGTTATGGCACTAATAAACAGAATGGGACTTACTGCTGGAGAAACACTTTATTTGAGAATTTGGGATTGGGGAGAAAATGATTTTGGTAGTTTTGGAATATGTGTATCAATTCCTGCACCCATTGCTGCCGATGAGTGTGTAGATGCTTTAGTGCTACCAGTTAGTCCAGTTTGCGAATACAGTGTATTTGACTATTCATCTGCTACAGTTTCGACCGGAGTTTCTAACCCAACTTGTGGAACATCAAATAATTATTATGATGTTTGGTTTAAATGTGAGATTCCAATTTCTGGTAATATTAGAATTAGCTCAGAGAGTATTTTAGGAAGTGAGCTTACTGATTGTGCTATGGCTGTTTATAGCGGAACATGCGGGTCACTGACACAAATTGCGTGTAATGATGATTGGGTGGCTGGTATGGAGAGAATGCCAATGCTTGATGTTAATGACAGAACTCCTGGCGAAACTGTTTATATAAGATTTTGGGATATTGTTACTACTGGCAAATCGACATCCCTTGATCGTGGAGTTTGTAAAGTTTGTGTTTTCGAATTGCCAGATCTTATTGATTGTGTAGCTGCTGTTATACCAGAAGATTTATGCGCTGATGCTCCAATCATAGTTAGTCTGGATGGTTATTGCGGAAATACTAGTGCAACTTATTCGCCTGAGAGTCCAGGTAATCTAGAATCTTTGTTTTGTGGTTCAATAGAAAATAACTCTTGGTTATCTTTTGTAGCTTCAGATCAAAAAGCACAATTAAATGTATATGTCAGTGACTGTTATAGCACCACAAATAGCTGGTCACATCCAACTTCTGGAATCCAAATGCAGGTATATGGAACTAGCGATTGTGTAAGCTTTTCCGCATTTTCTGACTGCTGGTTTCCAGGAGAACCAGTTAATGGATTTTTAACTGCCTATGGACTAACTCCAGGCAATACATACTACTTGATGATTGATGGTGTATATGGAGATAATTGTGACTATAAAATCGGTGCTGCAAAGGGATCTGTATTATTACCTGTTGATTTTCTAAATGTTGATGCTGAATGTAAAGGAGATAAAATCCAAGTTCTTTGGGAAACTGCTACAGAAAAAAATTGTGAAAGCTATTCAATCGAAAAGTCAATAGATGGCAAAAACTTTGTTTCGATTATGTCGATGCCAGGTGCAGGAACAAAACTGACAAAGTCAATATATGTTTATGATGATTACGAATTGTCGGAAAATAAATTTTATTATCGCATCAAGCAAACTGACTATGATGGTAAATTCAGCTATTCCAATTTGTTCACCGCTAATTGCCTTGAGTATGTTAAGTCTAATATCTCAATTTATCCAAACCCGTTTACAAATAGTTTTTGTGTCGATTACAGTAGCATCAGTTCTGTTCCCACAAAAATGGAAATATGCGAAATAACTGGTAGTTTGTTGATTAGTAGAGTTGTCACTTTATCGGATGATAAAAAGGAGTGTTTCGAAATGTCAAATGATTGTCTTTCAGGATATTATTTATTAAAAATATATTTTGATGATGATATTCAAATCTTAAAGCTTGTAAAAATCTAAAATATTAACTTAAATATTTCAAAATGAAAAAATCGTTAATTATAGTTTCTTTTTGTTTGGTCTCTGTGCTATCATTTGCTCAATCAAGTATTACTCCATCTTATGAGTACGATTTTAATAATGAAGCGGGTTTTACTGATATTTGGAGTATCGAAAATTCAAATGTGTCAGGTGATAGCGATGACGCAGGATTCTGGATTTATTCACCCGATTATTTTGGAATTGAAGGGTCGGGGAGTGTGGTTTTTATTCCATACCACAGCAACTCTGGCGACGACTGGGTGTTTTCACCTGGATTAGAGCTTGAGGCTGGGTCGGATTACAATCTTTCTTTTCAGTATTGTACATTGTTTACAGGATATTCTGATAATCTTGCTGTTTATATTGGCTTAGCTGCTTCTTCAACAGAAATGATAACAGAAATAACGAACTTTGGTTCTTATTCCAATACCACATTTAGCGATTATTCAACTACAATTAGTGTCGAGACATCTGGAGTTTACTATATAGGATTTCATGAGTATGGCCCTGGTGGAAGTTATGGCGGCCAGACTATCGACAATTTTTCAATTATTAATTTAAATACTATGAATCTTTTAGAGAGAAATTATAGATCAGGTATATATCCTAATCCAGTGAGAGATTTCCTACAATTCACAGACGGTGATTATAGTTCATTTAAGATATATAACTCATTAGGTGAGATGGTTATAAGTTCCGAAATAGGCAATGATGTAAATATGATTACAACTGCCAACTTAAAGAATGGATCATATTTTATTCAATTATTGGGCGAAGGTAATAGTTCAAATGTTTTTAGATTTAGTGTAGTGAGATAGTCAGTTAATTAATTGTTTTGATTAACCTTTGTTTGATGGAAGCCCTGAAAAGGGCTTTTTTTTCGTTTTGTCTTTATTAAAATTCTTAGGACGTTTGTGATTTTGAAAAAAAACTTCAAATATTTAAAAATAGGAGTAAAATCATTTGGATTTTTACTGTTTTAATTTATCTTCGCAAACGTCAAATCTAAAACTTAATATGATGAAAATAACCAAAATGGATGATATTATCCAGGCCGTAAAGTCAAAACCGCGTAAAAGGTTGGTGGTTGCTTTTGCTAATGATGCACATACTATTGAGGCAGTTAGCAACGCAATTGATTTAGGTATAGTAGAAGGAATTCTGGTTGGGGACGAGAAAACAATAAAGGAGGTTTGTACTCACGAAAAAGTGGATTTTACAAAGTTTAAAATTGTGCAGGAAGCTGATGAGATGAAGGCTGCTAACCTTGCTGTTAAGCTTATAAATGACGGTGAAGCCGATTTTCTAATGAAAGGATTGGTTAGTACCGATAAATATATGCGCGCAATCTTGAATAAGGAAACAGGATTGCTGCCACCAAAGGCCGTACTTAGCCATGTTGTAGTAATGGAACTAAG
This sequence comes from uncultured Bacteroidales bacterium, assembly GCA_964579045.1. Lineage (GTDB taxonomy): Bacteria > Bacteroidota > Bacteroidia > Bacteroidales > ML635J-15 > Bact-19. Next base: position 6,761 of record CAZOHR010000116.1, read on the forward strand.
TAAATACCCGAAACTCTTGGTTGTTACTGATGTGGCTGTTATTCCAGCTCCAGATTTGGACCAAAAAATTGCAATGACCAATTATGTGATTAGCGTATCTAAAGCTCTTGGAATTGATGAGCCTAAAGTAGCGCTTATCGCTGCTACCGAGCAGATGTCGGCAAGTATGCCTGCATGTGTCGATGCTGCAATTATCGCAAAAATGGCTGACAGAGGTCAGATTAAAGGCGCATTAGTTGATGGTCCACTCGCACTTGATGTAGCCATTGATAAAGAGTGTGTCGAGATAAAAAAACTTAAAAGTGTGGTTGATGGTGAAGCCGATTGTTTGGTATTTCCTAATATCGAATCTGCAAATGTATTCTATAAAACAACATCGAAATTATGTGACTCACAACTTGGAGCAATGTTAGTTGGAGCAAAATGCCCAGCTGTACTCTCTTCGCGTGGTGATTCGGCAATGACTAAAACATATTCAATAGCTCTCGCAGCATTAACAGCTAAATAATTATTAAACAAAAACAATTTTATAAAATGGGCGTAGCATTAAAACACAAAATTCTGGTTATAAACCCAGGCTCAACTTCAACAAAAGTTGCTGTTTTTGAACAAGAAGAAGCGGTATTTTTAAAAAATATTAAACATTCAAATGAAGACTTAAAACCTTTCAAGTCTATTACTGATCAGTATGCCTTTCGTAAACAAAGAATTATGGAGGAATTAAAACTCGCAGATCAAGATATTAAAACTATTAGCTGTGTGATGGGGCGTGGTGGTCTTACCAAACCTATTCCTTCAGGTGTTTATGAGGTAAATGAGAAAATGAAGTATGATATGGCAAATTCTCCTATTGGAGAACATGCTAGCAATCTAGGCGGATTTATCGCAGATGATATAGCTAAAGAAATAGATGGTGTTAAAGCATATATTGCAGATCCAGTAGTCGTTGACGAAATGGAACCTTGGGCTAGAATTACTGGTCATCCAAATTTTGAAAGAATTTCGATTTTTCATGCTCTCAATCAAAAGGCTATAGCTCGCAGATATGCGCGTGAGTACGATAAAAAATATGAAGATTTAAATCTCATTATTGCTCATCTTGGTGGTGGCGTTTCTGTTGGGGCGCACTGCAAGGGTAAAGTAATAGATGTAAATAATGCTCTAAATGGTGATGGACCTTTTTCTCCTGAGAGATCTGGAACTTTACCAAGCGGACAAGTTGTAAAAATGTGCTTTAGCGGTAAATATACTCAAGCAGAAATGAAAGCAATGATCACTGGTCAAGGTGGTTTTCAAGCTTATCTTGGTACTAATAATGCGTTTGAGGTTGAGCAAAGAGCTAAAGAAGGCGACGAACAAGCACAGTTTATTTCAGATGCTATGGCTTATCAGGTTGCAAAAGATATTAGTGCTCTAGCAGCTGTTCTTAAAGGTGATGTAAATAAAATTATTCTTACTGGAGGAATTGCATATAATAAGCAATTTTGCTCATTTGTAGAACAAATGGTGAATTGGATTGCCTCTGTTAAAGTATATCCTGGCGAAGATGAAATGTCGGCTCTTGCTCTAAATGGACTTATGCTTTTAAGTGGGGAACTTGAAGCTAAAATTTACGAATAAATATTAGTCTTTTAACAAAGCCATGATTTTTTGCTTAATTTTGCAAATATCATGGCTTTGTGCATTAATAAAATGCCATCTTAAATTGTAAACTAATTTGTAAATTTTTAATGAAAATATAACCTAAATAAAAATAAAAAATGAAAAAAGTAATTAATACAGTAAATGCTCCTAAGGCAATTGGTCCTTACAGTCAAGCAATTGAGGCGAATGGAATGATTTTTATTTCTGGTCAGATACCAGTTAATCCTGCAACTGGAACAGTTCCAGAAGGTATTGTTGAGCAAACCGAACAGGTAATGAAGAATATAGGTGCAATATTAAAGGAAGCAGGATTAGGTTACGAAAATGTTGTAAAATCAACTTGTTTACTTAGTGATATGGCTAACTTTAAGGCAATGAACGAGGTATATGGTAAGTATTATAGCGAAAATCCGCCAGCTAGAGCTGCATTTGCTGTGAGAGAACTGCCTCTAGGAGTTTTAGTCGAAATAGAATCTATCGCAGTTAGGTAGTCTCAGTCAATTGTTGTTTAATCAAATAGCTTTATTTTGAAAATATTTATTGCTGCTTTTAACGGAATAACCGATAATCAAATTGAAAGTGCTATTGACAAATTTGTAAAAAAATTTGCAGTTGTTGATGTCGATGATTTTGTTCACGAAAATCCAGAAGTCATTTGGTTCTTAACAGGAGGCTCCGAACATAATGCCCTACGACAGATAGAATCGAAAAATAGATATAGCCTAATTGCCTCTTCTACAGATAATTCGTGGGCGGCTGCTACAGAAGTTAAAGCACTTTTAAACGAGAAGGGTATTAGTACCAAGATTTTTGATTACGATAAGTTGGACACATTATCTCCAATATATGATTATCTTAGAGTTGCTAAGTCTGATAAATTTACAAAACTGGGACTAATTGGCAAGTCAGCAGATTGGTTGGTTGCCAGTATTCCCAAAAATGACTTACTCAAAGAAATTCTGAATATCGATGTTCAGGAGTATTCGCATTCTGAACTTAATCAAACAGAATCCAATTCATCCGACGAGTCTTTCTCAAAGATGTTCAAAAATCACGAATTCGAAACCAAGACTGAGGCAGCGCAATATTCAGCAAAGTTGCAGAACTTTATCAGTAATCATAAACTTGATGCAATTGCAATAGATTGCTTTAGTATTATTGAGGACTCTAACTTTACTGCGTGTTTGCCGGTTGCTGTACTCAATGAAATTAATATTCCTGCAGCTTGCGAAGGAGATCTCTGCTCTGCAGCAGGAATGATAGTACTCCACAGATTAACTGGTTTGGTTCCATGGATGGCAAATCTAAATCATGTAACACAGGATTATGCAGAATTCTCTCATTGTACAGCACCTGAGTATTTACTCGAGAGCTTTACTGTTGATACTCATTACGAAACATGTAAGGGAGCTGCAATTAAAGCCAAGCTTAAGAAACAGCTCGTAACCGTTTTTCGTATAGACCATAATCTTGAACATTGCTTCTTATCATTAGGTGAGGTTCTTGAAACTGATTTGAAACAAAATGCCTGCAGAACTCAGGCTAAGATTAAAATGTCTGCTAAATCTTTGTTTTTACTAAGAGAGTTCCCACTTGGAAATCATCACCTGATAGCTCCAGGAGACCAAACTGATATTTTAGCAGAATATTTTACAAACAAGGGATTCAGAATTGTTTAAAATAAAAAAAGCTGTCATTTCTGCTTACTTTGTCATTGTGACACT
>CAZOHR010000117.1:0-10096 GCA_964579045.1 uncultured Bacteroidales bacterium
AAACTTTCACCACTGCTGCTGACAATCAGCCATCTGTTGAAATTCATATTCTTCAGGGCGAAAGATCAATGGCTAGAGATAACAAAACTATTGGACGGTTCCATCTCGATGGTATTCCACCAGCACCACGCGGCGTTCCTCAGGTTGAAGTAACTTTCGACATTGACGCGAATGGTATTCTTCAAGTATCTGCAAAAGATAAAGGTACTGGCAAACAGCAAAGTATCCGTATCGAAGCTTCATCTGGATTATCTGATGCTGACATCAAACGCATGAGAGATGAAGCACAGGCAAATGCCGAAGCCGACAAGGTTGCAAGAGAAAGAATTGACAAAATAAATCAGGCTGACTCTGTAATTTTCCAAACAGAAAAACAGTTGAACGAATTTGGCGACAAAATTCCTGCCGACAAACGCAAACCAATTGACGAAGCTTTGGAAAAACTAAAACAGGCACACAAAGCAGAAGATATCGCAGGTATCGACTCAGCAATGGCAGAATTGAACACAGTGTTTCAGGCAGCTTCACAGGAAATGTATAATTCTCAACAGAATGCAGGTCCACAAGCAGAACAACAGCCAAATGCTGAACAAAATAATACAAATAATCCAAAAAGCGACGAAGTTACAGACGTTGACTTTGAAGAAGTAAAATAGTAGTTTTTCATAAAGTGGTTTTTAGGGGCTCTGATCTGAAAAGGTCAGGGCTCTTTTTGTTTGGTTAGAAATATAAATGTGCTATATGAGCTGCAACAAAGACAACTTCCTTTCTTCATATTTTTCAAGTTAAGCTGCCCACTTCGACTCCGCCGCGGCGGATCAGTGCGCCGCTTACAGGGCGCATTTGTAGATATGGCTTCCAACAAGAGGCGTTGCCTCTTGTTGAATTAAATCAGACTTTCAGCCTGATTTTAAAACCACATATTTATTCTTGGTGAATACAATAAAAACACTAATGCATTATTTTGTTATACAAAAAAACCGTTTTCGCCCTGACAGGCGCTGTGCTGATTCGCCGCGGCGGAATCGAAGCGGCAGCTTATACCAATTGTAATTATAAATAAAGACAAAAAAAAGAGGCCGAAGCCTCTTTCCTTTTAAAATTTACTAACCGTAACCCAAGTACCTTTGGTTCTGGCGTAATTCGAATCATCGTACATTGTTTCACACACTGTAGCTGGCAAATAGTATTTACCTTCGTAAGTAGCGTTAAGCATTACTCTGTAAGTGTAAACCGAACTGTTGTACATATTGAAATAAGTTAGCACTCTATCGTCGCGAATATCCTGGTAAGTATAATAAGAATCCTGACCAAGTGTTACGGCAAACATTCTAGAGTTTATAATCTCCCATCCACTAGGGAATATCTGAGATAATGCAGCATTATCGAGACTCTTATAAGCCGAATTATTTGTAAGCGTTACCGTTGCAACAAAATCAGTACCCTGAGGAATATTTGTAACATCAATAGGCTTTCCGCTAAGATAAGTATAATCCACCGTCATCTTAATGTTTGAAGATGCAGCAGTTTCATCACCAGCTTCGGGAACACCTTTGCGAACAATTCTCACAAATAGCATTTTGTTACCAGTAGATTTCAGTATAAACTCGTTTTTAGCTTTTTCATTTATGCTAAGAACTGTTTTAAAAACTGGTTTAGAGGTTTTTGCTGTAAATGATTTTCCATTCAGAGTATATGAACAATCAATTTTGTCTGCAATTCCAAATTTTTTCACAAACTTTGATGCTGCCAACAAAGCATAAGCAGTTGTTTGTGTAGATGCGTATCTGTCTGAACCCATATATTCAGAGATATCTTTGAGAACTAGGAATGCTTTTTCTTTCACGCCAAGATCTATCAATGTTTCAAGAATCATCGCTTTATCACGAATATTAGAGCCAAAAGTTCCAGACAACTCAAAATATTCTGGCACATCAGTACTTAATTTTGCAATCATAGTTTTTGCTACTGACTCTTTACCACTAAGCGCGTAGGCACCAGCTAATCTCCAAGTTGTTACTGCTGAAATATCAGATTCCTTTAATCTATTCATCGCACTTTTATCGGCCTGACCAGCAATTGCAAGAGTATAAAGACGATAAGCTTGAGTCATCTGAGAAGTGTTTCCATCGTCAGTCCATTTTGATGCTTTTTCTTTCTGATATTTAAGCCAATTTGTTTTTAGATTTCCAGGAATAGAATAGCCAAGTTTTTCAGCTTCGAGGATAAAATGGCCAGCATAATTTGTTGCCCATTCCGACACATCCGAACTTCCAGGCCAGTATGAGAATCCACCATTCGACATCTGGAATCTTTGCAATTTAGTAAGACATGCATTTACATTTTTCTGAATATCTGTTTTTTGCGCTGCAGTAAGATCGGTTAAAGCCTCGAGATACAACTGTGGGAATGCAGCTGAAAGTGTCTGTTCCAAACATCCGTGAGGATAGGAGGTAAGATAGTTTAATCTTGATTCCAAGTTCATTGGTGGTATCGTGTAGAACTCCAAATATGCTTCATTGCTACCTTCAATTCCAAGTGCTTCGAAATCAACTTTATAGTCTGTATTTCCGCTGACACCATCAATTACATCCGTCATTTTGATATTTGCATAGCGAACGTCCATCTCGATATTGTATTTCGATACATGAGAACCACTAGTTGCAGTGATTTCGATAGTTGCTACACCAGTTTTTGCACCTGATTTAAGCTCAAAGTTTACATATTTCTCTCCTTCTTTGCTAAATGTAAGAGACTTGGTTTTAGCTCCATCAACTGTTAATAATCCATTTGTTTTAACAGTAATGCTAACATTCTTGACATCTGGTTTCATTGCAAAAACTGTTACTGGCAGACTGAAACTTTCATTTGTTCCAAGCACTCTAGGACCAGAACCCAAAATCATAAGTGTTTTTTAACAGGAGTAGTTTTTTCTGCAGATCCAAAGAGTTACCTTCAGCAGCAATAACCATAGTACGCACTGATCCGATATACTGTGGGAGTTGAATTTCGTGAATATTTGATGCTCCAGGAGCTAAATGGAAAGGACCAATAAATCTAACCATAGGTTTAAATCTAATAGCTTGAGCAAGATCTTCGGGTGACATTTCTCCATCGCCACCACCAATACTAAGCATCTTACCTGCATCAACGGTGAATGCTCCAACTACATCGCTAAATATATCCCAAGTTCTTACGCCAAGAGCTTCTTTACTAAAGAAATGTGTCCATGGGTCGGGAGTCTGGAAGTTTGTGAGATTTAACAAGCCTTCGTCAACCATAGCAAGAGTATATGTCATAGCTTTTCCGTTCTCTTCGCGAACCTGAATCCTTACTTTACTTTCTGCCAACAATTCGTCAGCCATATTGATAACTGGATATAAGTGAGTAGATGGGTCTTCAACAAGTATAGGGATAATACCATACATACGGATAGGTCGATCGTTTTTAGTACGTGCATGTTCCTGAATAAAGCTTACATGTACATAAATATTTGGAGCCATTTCTGGTTTTGCTTCAAAACTAATATTAAGTTCATCACCATCAGATTCTACCCAGAAAGTTGATAAAACAGTTGTTGAGTTTTCGATGCTAACTAATGCTTTACCACTACATGAAGGAATAGTTATTTTAACCTGATCGCCAACATTATAATTATCTTTATCAGATTCAAATTCTAGGATATCAACAGCTTTTGACTCAGATGATGAACCACCTGCATAGCTACTTGCATAAATTCTCATTGAACTTATATGACCGTCTTTCATATCTTTTACCACAATAAGATAATCCCCATCTTCTTCAAATGTGATTGGAGTAGTAGCTTTTCCTGATTTACATTTTACAGTTTCACGACTTAGTGCATTGTTATAGTTTGCAGAAATAAAATCGGCACCATCTTCCTGATAATCATACCACCAAGAATATTCCATCATATATACAGACACTTCGAGATCTCTAGCATCAGTTGCGAGTTTTTCTTCACGGTTTACTGCCACAATGTCAATATTCAACTCCTTATTTAATGGCATACTGTATGTATACTTGTCACTTTCAGCGATTTTTACTCCGATAAATGTTTTATAAGGATAGTAAACAACACTTTCTTCGCCAATGCTAAATTCTCCACCTTTCTCAAAAACTTTTGTTGTAAGTACAGCATCTAAAACGCCAGGAGCACTGCTGAGTTTATCAAACTTAACCAAAGTTTTTGCTTCTCCATTAGCATCAGTTTTTGCAGAGAGTAATGATTGAGTAGTAAAATCAAATGAAGTTATCTGATTATAGAAATTGTACTCTGCAAATTTATCAAAAGGACTGTAAGACTGTGACAAGGTCATCGTAACTTCAGTTTCAAGATCTACAGCATCTGCACCATGCAACCAAGTGGCTTTAACCAAAGCATTTACGGTTCCATCTCCAGCAAGATATTTTTTATCAAGGCTCAAATCAACATTTAACCTATTTGGTCTGATAGTTTCAACCATCAGGCTTTTTGTAAATACCTTTCCGCCAATAGTGAATTTTGCATAATAATAACCAGTAGGGTCATTTAATTCAGTTTTAAATTTAAAGACATGAAATCCTTTTTCGTTCTTCTTCTGAACTTCGCTGTAAACCTCCTGATTTTTTGGATTAAGAACTTCGAAAACAATTGGGTGACCTTCTGGAATAGGATCCATTAACTCATTGAGAATAAAACCAACGTAAATAGAATCACCCGGACGCCATACGCCACGCTCAGTATAAATGAAAGCTTTTGTACCACCTTGCATATATTCGCCCGAAACATCAAATTCGCTAGTAGTTAAAGAACCGTATTCTTCAAGTTTTAAATAAGATTTCTGCTTGTTATAAGAAGCTACAAGGAAATATGCTTGATCATCTTCTGGGATTTCGATAACAACTTTTCCTTCGCCATCTGTGGTTCCACTTCCGATTACCTGTTGCTGATAATTGTAAACTTCAACTTTAGCACCGGAAATTACATCTGCAGTTAAGATATTTGTTACAAAAGCAAACATCTTATGATCTTTTCCCATTTTTCCAATTAAGCCAATATCAGAAGCAAGTACATTAAACTTTATGGCTCTGCGGTAACCATAATAGTTCTTGTTGCAAGGATCTTCGTATGAATTGTAGTTATAATCATAACTATATTCGTAATTGTAATCATATTCATCATAAGAATATTCATCTTCATAATAATATTCATCGCCAGAATAATACTCGGTACCATAAGAATAAAAATCGTCGAAATAATACTCATCGTAATCTCCAGTGTAAGTATAATCAGTAAACCAGTTCCACGAGCTATTTACTTTAATATCTTCGAGATTATCATCATCTATTTCTTCGATTTTTGTATCATCTTCTGAAGTTAGGCATGGATAGATTGCATTTTCCTTCCGGAATCCGATTTCAACGCGATAGATTGCCCCTGGATCAGTTTCTACGATATCTGAAAGATTCAAATAATAAGTATTCCATTCTCCAAAATCCTCAACATCTGTTTGTTCCAGATTGATGGTTTTTGTCTTTATAACTTTACCAACGCGCTCTAGGTCGTAGCTTCCGCTGAGAGAATTATCTTGTAAAAACTGAAGTACATTGCTTTCATATATTTTCAATATTCTTACATCAACAGCTTTAACATTTACAGCCATAAATGAAACCACCTGTCCTTCGGTGCTTGTTGGAACGATTACACCAGTTTCTGCAAGTAAAAGCTCAGGTTTGCGCATTGAGAAATTCACTTGGTCTACATAAGCCTCTTCAAGTTGTTTATCGTTAATATTTACAACCGATGTAGCTATTTCAAAACCGTAGCTTTTTTCTAGACGCTCAGTGGGGATTAATCTTACATTATTATCAACGACAATATATTTCAAATTTTCAACTCCGGCAAGGGTAATAAGTCCATCAAGAATCTGATCTTCCTTAACTGGATCCGAGAATATAATGTTCACAAATTGCTCAGGAAATTGACTTACCTGAACATCTAGAACCGAAAATTCGTCTACTGGTGGAATTCGCAGTTCTTCAGTGCCATCGCTTTTTGAATTTAAGCTAGCACCATCGTATGCCACTTCCAATATTTGTTCTTCATCTGTTCTTGTAATATCTCTGATGGTAAAAGCATATTCTCTATCACCTGATTGCTCAACTTCAACGCTAAGATCGTCACCATCAATTTCTGCACTAATACATTCTTTGACAGACTCAACACTTTCATTATCATTCAGTCTAATAATCCCCGAAACATCTTGCTTTGTAAAGTTTTTTCTATCGGTAGTTACTACTTTATCAATCTGAACGTTAATAGTCTGATGTCTAGTCTGAACTCTGAAAATAAATTCAGACGCTTCATCTTCAACTTTACTGCTCAGTGATTCCAGATCGAAAGTTACATGATAAACCTTTCCCGACTCTAGCGGTTTCTCAGGTTTAAATTCAACTACATTGTTTTCTTTCCATGTTACTGTACCATCAACATCTGGATAAATTTCAAAGATATTTGTTTTTTTATCCTTAACAGATTTTACAAATTCATCTGTAAGCTGAATGGCTATCACATCCGTTTTGGAGATAACATCTCCACTATAAGCTGTAATGTAGTCTTTAAACAATTCAGGATCGGATAATTCAAATTTCTTCTCCTTGTTAAACATACTTACAACAACAATAATAAACACCACACCAAGCAGTATTCCGCTGATCCAATAGATGATTTTTGTACTTTTCATAAATGATTTTTATTGGGTTAATTTGACCTACAAACTTAAAGAATATAAACGAGGCATAGATGCATTATCGTGTGTATTGCATAAAAATAAAAAAAAAGATATTAACGATTGTTAATATCTTTTTTACCAAAATATTCTAAGCAAAATATTACTCCGCACTTATTGGAGCATCCTTTTCCTTTGTTATTTTTATTGTAATTCCTGTCTTTTCGCTAAAGCCTACAGAAATTGTATCTCCTTGTTGAATCTCAGCTTTGATAATTGTCTCTGCCATAGCGTCTTCGACATATTTCTGCAATGCACGTTTTAATGGACGAGCACCGAATTTAGGATCAAAACCTTTTTCGGCGATATAGCTTTTTGCAGCAGGAGTGAGTTTGAGAATATAACCAAGCTCTTTAACTCTGGCATATAATCCTTTAAGTTCAATATCAATAATTTTAAAGATATCCTCTTTTGATAAAGAGTTGAACAAAATAACATCATCAATACGGTTAAGGAATTCTGGCGCGAAGGCTTTCTTCAGAGCGGCTTCGATAATACTTTTTGCATTAGCATCAACACTCGATTTTTTAGCATTAGTATCAAATCCTACACCTTTACCATATTCTGATATTTGTCTCGATCCAATATTTGAAGTCATTATAACAATTGTGTTCCTGAAGTCTATTCTTCTGCCCAGACTGTCGGTTAAACGACCTTCGTCAAGAACTTGAAGTAAAATATGAAATACATCAGGATGCGCTTTTTCAATTTCGTCGAGAAGAACAACAGCATAAGGCTTACGTCTCACTTTTTCGGTAAGTTGACCCCCTTCTTCATAACCAACATAGCCTGGAGGCGCTCCAACAAGGCGAGAGATAGAGAATTTCTCCATATATTCACTCATATCAATTCTAATCAAAGAATCTTCTGAATCGAAGAGATATTTTGCCAATACTTTTGCTAGTTGAGTTTTTCCAACACCAGTAGGACCGAGGAATACAAATGTTCCAATTGGTTTGTTAGGATCTTTTAATCCTGCTCTATTTCGCTGAATTGCCTGAACAACCTTTTTGATTGCATCTTCTTGACCGATAACGCTGCCTGCGAGTTCTGTTTCCATCTTCAACAATCTGTTGCCTTCGGTTTGGGCAATTCTGCGAACAGGAACACCAGTCATCATAGCAACAACTTCTGCAATATTCTCTTCATCAACAATTTCGCGTTTCTCGCTTATTTCTTTTATCCACTGGTCTTTTGCAAGTTCAATAGAATTTTCAATTTCCCTTTCTTTATCACGCATTGAGGCAGCTTTTTCAAACTGCTGATCCTTAACAGCTTTAAGTTTCATCTCCTTAGCCACCTGCAGGTCTTCCTCCAACTTAATAATCTTATTTGGAACAGAAGCAGTGGAAATGTGCACGCGTGAACCAGCTTCGTCGAGAGCATCAATAGCTTTATCTGGCTGAGCCCTGTCGCTAATATAGCGCAGAGTAAGTTTAACACAAGCCTCCAAAGCTTTATCAGTATATGTTACTTTATGATGATCTTCGTATTTATCTTTTATTTTCTTCAATATCTGCAATGTTTCTTCTGGGCTGGTAGCTTCAACCATAACCTTTTGGAAACGACGTTCAAGAGCTCCGTCTTTTTCAATATTTTGACGATATTCATCAAGCGTTGTTGCTCCGATACACTGAATTTCGCCTCTTGCTAATGCAGGTTTAAGCATATTTGCAGCATCAAGCGAACCAGTTGTTCCACCAGCTCCAACAATGGTGTGTATTTCATCAATAAATAAAATCACATCAGTAGCTTTAACTAGCTCGTCGATAATTGCTTTCATTCGTTCTTCAAACTGTCCACGATATTTGGTTCCAGCAACAATCGATGCCATGTCGAGAGTAATTACCCTTTTGTCGAACAGCAGATGCGAAACCTTTTTCTGAACAATTCTTGCAGCCAAGCCTTCAACAATAGCAGATTTTCCTACACCAGGTTCACCGATAAGTACCGGATTATTCTTTTTACGACGTGATAGAATCTGTGAAATACGCTCTATTTCGGTTTCACGACCAACAATAGGGTCAAGTTTTCCTTCCTCAACAGCTCGGGTAAGATCAACGCCAAAACTGTCAAGTACTGGAGTATCAGATTTTGATTTACTAGTAGCAGGTCTTCTCGTTGCACCTGGATCAGGGGAAGATGAGTTGCCATAAGAACTCCCTGGGATATCATCCTCGTCGTCATCGTCATCGTCAGGACCAGCAGAACCTGTGAAAGAATCCATCTCCATGCTCATTTTAACCATATCGTACTCAATATTAAACTCATCAAGCAATTGCGAAAAACGACTTGGTACTTTAAGAATAGCAAGTAGGAGGTGACCTGTATTAACTTCTTCGCTATTCAAGGAAATAGCTTCAGAATACATAAATTTTTGTATTCTTTCAGTTGTTTTTGTGGGCACTACCTTATCCATGTCGTCCATGGTAAGTTCATTATTGATATTCTTTACATGAGTTTCAATCTTTAGCCTGAGCTCATGAGTGTTAACATCAAGCTCCTTCAAAATATCGATAGCCTCACAACTTGTTTCGCGCAAAATTCCTAGAAACAAATGCTCAGGACCTAAATAGTCATTCCCTAAACGAATAGCCTCTTCCTTACTGTATTGAATTACATCCAACAACGATTGCGAAAATTTTCTTTTCATATATCTGTTCAAATTTCAATTTATAAAAATACAAAACAAATTTGTCTTTGTTAGGTATTAAATTAAATTTTTTGCAAAATTACTAAATAAATCAATATGGTGGGTGGGGAAGTCGGAAGTTCGCCCTTCGACTACATTTCGACTTCGCTCAATGCATCGCGCTCAGGGAACTCACAGTTCGAAGTTCGAAGTTCGAAGTTCGAAGTTCGGAGTTGAAAGTTGGTAGGGGCAGTTGGTAGTTGGTGGTCGGATTGTGCTAAGCTTGAGATTCTGCTCAGGGAGCTCACAGTTCGGAGTTCGAAGTTTGGAGTTCGAAGTTCGAAGTTCGAAGTTCGAAGTTCGAAGTTATAAGTTGGTAGGGGGATTTTAGTAAGCATGAGATTCTGCAACTTTTTCTGAATTCAATGGCAGTAAATCAAAAAGCGGAAGCGACTGCAGAAAATTGTAATCAGTTAAGTTTTGTAATCCGTAATCAGTAAATTGCAAAAAATCAAATATTTTACTACTTTCTCTGAGTTTAAAAGCAGTAACTCAAAAAGCGGAAGCGACTACGAAAAACCCACCGATTACAGATTACAGTTTTTACCGATTACATTCAAGCGGAAGCGACTGCAGAAAATTGTAATCAGTTAAGTTTTGTAATCCGTAATCA
>CAZOHR010000118.1:0-10090 GCA_964579045.1 uncultured Bacteroidales bacterium
TCTCCGATGTTGGAATTCTTGCAAATATTACTTGCATTGTATCCTTATCGGTACATCCATTGGAGTTGTCCTCTGTCCATATTAGTTCAAAGAAAGGATAAGTTGGATTGCCAGTATTGATTACGTTTGAGGTTACTTGTGATTCTGGATTATTCTGATCGGCAAAGCTAATATTTGCTACAGAAGGGGTACTCCAAACTCCAATACCAGCACTAGGTATGGCATGTAATTCACCTGTGTAACCACAGAATAATGTATCTCCTCCTGCATAAGCATCTGGAATTTCGATAAATCTAATAGTTAGTGGTCCTGCCGTATCATTACAGAAACCAGGAGTTAATGTTGGCCCAGTGGACTCTATCCAATAAAAATTATGATAACCATAACTTGGTACTGTTGTGCTGGTATTATTTGAGAATACATCAACATAAGTAATTGCAGGATTTATTGAATACCAAGTACCATCAATACCAGAACCCGGAGACTCAGCTCGAAGGTGATCAAATGTTAATCCGCAAACTGTTGAGTCGGCAGGATCGGTTAAGATTGCTGCTGTTGGTACGCGCCAGAATGTAACTTCGACATCATCTTGATTTGCACACGACAAAGTCTCGGTAGTGGCTTGATTGGCCTCGAGCCAAGTGAATGTTAGTGTACCGTAGGCACCCACATCTAATATGGTATTTGGATCTGAGAAATCCTCAAATACTGCACCTGGAGTTGGCAACCATGAACCTTCAAATCCACCAGATACTCCATCGAGTTGCGTATGTGTTCCGCAAACATCAAAGTCTTCACCGGCAGTTATTACCGGAACTTCCACAAATTCAATTTGAACAGTATCAGTATTATAACAACTCGTCAATAGAGTATTATTTTCTCTGAATATAAAATTCCAAATACCCACATGTGATACAGAAACATCAACAGTATCCTGCGTAAGTGGAACAATATCTGCAGAACCACCAGAAGGAGAGGTGTAAACCGACCAAATTCCAGATGGAGTATAAGCTTCATTTAGACTGAGATCGTAAACAGCACCAAGTTCATAATTATTTCCACAAATTGCATTATCGAGTCCTGCATTGGCTTGTGGGCGCTGATAGAAACTCAGCCACATTGTATCCATTGAGGTACAGCCTGCATTAACCATTACCCACAGAAACTCTACATCAACATGTGCAGTGTCGCCAAAACTTGCCACAGGGTCAATACAAATATTTGCATTTGGTTTAGAAAGGTCATCGTAAGACTCAAGTATAATATCTTTGGCAATCCAGAATCCTTCAGCCCAACCAGAGCCAACTGTATCGGCATGAAATTCGAAGCAATTTCCACAAACCTCCGCCTGATCTTCTGAGCCAACGCTAGCAACCGGTTGTCGCGAGAAAACAACTCGTTTTGTGGCTGTGTTTGTACACTCCACCACTCCAGCATTGATAGTCTCTGTCCAAACAAAATCAATTGCGACAGATAGTTGTGTGCCGTATGCTACAATAGCCTGCGGATTAGGAATATTTGATCCGCCAATATACAAAGGTGCTGGTGTAAATAAAACGCCATCTTCATATGCTGCCCATGAGCCAGTACCAGTTACATTGAAAACATTTAAATCATAGACTACACCACATACAGTGTCAATATTTGGGGTTGTGGTTGGTTGTGGTTCTTGAATAAATGTAACATTTACATAATCAACATCCCAACAAGTTCCGTTTTCTTCGCGCCAAGTAAAAACCTGAGTACCCGAACTGGTAACCATAGTTTCTGGATCGGATGCCAGTACAAAAGACCCATTACCACTCCAATAACCACTCGAAGTTGGCAAACTTATAATTGCAGCAAGAGTAGCTTCATTTCCGCAAATCTGTATATCGCTACCTGCATAAGCATTTGGTTGCTCGTTAAAATGAACGGTGACATTATCACTTGCAGAACAAATGCTATTTACAACTGTCCATGTAAAAATCAAATCTCCATAAGGAAGTTGCTTAATAACATCAATATCATAATCATTGATAGTCTGTCCGCCCAATACAAGGAAACCTGAAGGTGCAGACCAAGTACCAATTTGACCAGGTTGAGGTTCGTTTGCGGTAAGATGAGTAGTTAAACCACAAACTTGTATGTCACTTTCGGTAATATTGGCAATTGGATTTTGGAACCAGATAACAGCTGTAGACATTGATTGTGAATAACAAGGATCAACAGCAGAAACATGACCACCCGAATTATTTCCAGCAATTGCCGATATGTAATAAACAACACCTGCCTGTCCACCAGAAATATCATTTAGGCAAAATTCTGGTTCAGTAGGATTATATGCGAGAATATTCTGGGGGCTTCCACCATCATGAATAATAAACTCCAGAATATCGTTACCATCTAGGATTTCGTTATTGTTATGAGTGAGCATATCTGTACATTCACCCACACAAAGTTGAATAGGCACAGTTGTAGAAAGCGTTCCGGCAAATGTTGTACAGCCGCAGTCTCGATAACCATTCAAAATATACTCATCACAACCATGAGTATCTGTCACAGTTATACTATATGAAGTTTGAGTAGGAAACTGATGAGTAAATGATCCAGAAAGTGTACTAGTTCCTGAGCCATAATCAACTATAAAAGTAGTGGGATTGCCTTGATTATTTACAACGTCAAAGGAAACAGTGTAAAATTGACCAAGTCCGTCGCATACATTATCTGAGAAATCAAGAATTTCAATAGTTTCATAAACTGTAATAGAAATCTGATCATCATCAGGGCAAGGACCTCCAATTTCGTAATCTACAAGCCACGTTCCACCACCAGCAATTTCTGGATAAAAGATATTATTAACGATAGTTCCAGCTGGAGCATTAGTAGTCCAAGTACCACCACCATCTTCGGCAACAAGCTGAAAAGGAGTTGAATTTGCGCAAACAATTCCCACTGGAGTAATAGTTGCATCGGCAGGTAATGTGTAGAAAGTTTCACTTGCAATAACATCGCAATGTGGACTACCAGGCGCACTAATAGTTTCTGTAACAGTAAGAACAAAATCGCTGGTAGTTACAGGAAAATCTCCAGTACCTGCTACGATTTGCTCGTTTAGTTGATTTCCAGTAAAACCAGAACCTGTACAAGTCCAAGCGTAATCTGTTATTGAAGAAGTTACGGTATATTCTCCTGCTGGCTCGCTTGGTGGAACTACATAAACAGACGCTGTACCAGCGGCACAAGAGTTATCATTTATAGCAGAACTTATTTCGCCTGAATCATAGAGGAATGTTGTTTGTCCACAATCAGTTAAAGCACTGAAAACAATACGAGCCATGGTAAGTGTTCCAAAGTCAATTTCTTCGCAATCATAAATTTGAACAGCCCATCCTGGATCCCCAGCCATAAAACCATATATTCTTGCCCATGATTCGGCAGGCGCCCATACACCAGTTAATGGAGTTGTTAAATCGCAAACACAGGCTACATGAGCGGGATTTGTACTTAACAAATCTGGTCCTCCCAAGAACACATTTGTAGAAAAACAAAACTCCTCTACCCCATTTCCATTATTACAAGGTGTGTTTTGATCTAATGGGTCGCAGCTTGTTACTGTCCAAGGTATTGTAGTATTACTAAGAAATTCACCTGCAGGGCCCCAGTCCGAAGCAGCAGGCAAAAGTGCCACAACTCCGTCATTATTAGGTTCTGTGGTTGTATTACCTGGAGCTTTTAGATAAAAACCTAGATCGGAAACATAAGTATGGTCTGCCCAAAAGCAAACCTGAATATAAGTATCCTCGTCAATTTCAAAATTCAAACCAGGAGGATCGTTGATAAGGAATTCATCATCTAAAACAGATGCTTGAGCATGGAGGGTAAATGTTTCGCATCCAGGCACAATTTCTTCTATGTCAACAAATGATTGATTAACCCAAACCCAAGCACGATAACAAGACACTGTTCCGCCACAGTCAACTTGAGCCATATACAGCCCCGAAGTAAGACCAGTAGCAGTTCCACCTGTTTGTCCCAACTCAGAATAGCTGAACCCATCATAATAATACCATACCACAGTACAACCAGTACTAGGAACAGACAATTCGCCAATGTTATCAACTGTTTGATCGGCACAAAAGACAAACACAACATCATTTTGTCCTCCGCTGTTCAAAAATCCAGATGTGTAATTGGTACTGAAATAAGTCGAAGCTGAAGGAGCAAAAATCTGAGAGAACACAGACTGACTTAACAGTAGAATCATTATTATAAGAAATGTTGACTTTTTCATAATCGAAAAATTACATGATTGAATTAAAAAAACTTTCGACAGTAATTAAATTACCCTGAAACATAATATTTTTTACTTTCATTTTACTAAGAACTAGTCTGAAAGTAGATGCATAGTTTTGCGCTGTCATTTTTAATGAGCAACTTCTCTGATTTTCAAATCTTTCACTATTGGATTTAATGCTAAATTTGACAACACCACGAAGTTCACTGACGTCAACAAATACAGGCTTAGACGATTCGTCTTCGTAAATATTATATAACTCAAAATTGCAATCTATAATATTGCTATCCAATTTGTCGGGTACAAAAAAAGCTGAAATATCATCAATAACAATATATCTTTCAGCTTTACTAATTGCATTATCCTGAGCGCATAAATTGCCACTAAAAAGAATGGAAGTTATGACTAATAAAGAAAGACTAATCAGTGTTTTCATAAAATTTGTTTTCCCAATAATACAAAAAAAACTAATACAAAATCAATTTTTTTGATTGATTGCCTCTTAACAGACAATTTTTATGGCTAAAGCGTTGTAACTATATAAAAAAAGCCGGACAAGCCGGCTAAAATATTATTCACTAAAGAGATGCAAAGCTCCATGTGCATCATATGGAATCCCATCAATTCCTTCTGCAGTTATCACATAGAAATAAACACCTGGAGCCGCCTTACTTCCACCTCTAATTTTTCCATCCCAACCAGCTTCATAATCTTCCCAGTTTGTCCACTCATAAACAACCTTACCCCAACGATTTAAAATTTGGCCGTTAAAAGTTCTGAGAGTCTGTGCTTTAACCTGATAGAAATCGTTTATTCCATCACCATTTGGTGAGAAAACATTTGGTATTTCTAGCTTAGATTCGTCGTCAATAAAAACGCAAGTTGCCAAACGGGCAGTGTCGCGACATTCTGGCAAATCTCTATTCATCACAATTAAAAATGGCTCATAGCATCCTGCTTCAGTATAAATGTGTTCTATCAATTCATCACAGTTTTTCACTATACTTCCGTCGTCGAAATG
This sequence comes from uncultured Bacteroidales bacterium, assembly GCA_964579045.1. Lineage (GTDB taxonomy): Bacteria > Bacteroidota > Bacteroidia > Bacteroidales > ML635J-15 > Bact-19. The sequence goes on from CAZOHR010000118.1 coordinate 5,298, forward strand.
CCATTCACAGCGTTTGCTAACATCGTCGTAGTTTGAAGTATTAAGGAAGATAACTGATGCGTTAGGAGCAATAAGGTCTTCGAGGACAATATCTGCTGAAATTGACATTTCTGCATCAATCATACCAATTGTTTCTATCTCACAATACATAGTATCGATACAATTTGCCGTTCCAAAAGTATTGATGTAATAAGAATAATTGACAATATTAGGAGTAAGATATGAAACTCTGATTCCATATTCACCTGCTGGAATTTCAAAAACCTCTGTTATAGGAGTTCCAATTGGAGGTCCTACGTTAGGATCAATCCAGAAAAATGCATTTTCAATTGTCGGAGTAAATTCAATTCCACCCTTTCCTAAGGCACAGGTGTCCTGAGTTAAAGTGTACTCAAAAATTGGAATTGCTGGCTCTTGGATTGTGTCAATATTGATTGGACTTTGGCAACCCCAGTAGTTGGTCGAAACCATACTTACTCGGTGTGCTGTATCTTCGTCGTTCCAATAAATAAAGTATTCTGCCAATCCGCCCGAAATATTTGCTGGCGAAATGCTATCAACAAGACCTCCATAGAAATTCCAAGTATATTGCTGCACGGTATCTTCGAGGGCAGCAATAGTTGCTGGTTCGCCAAAACATTTAGGTGGAATTATCTGCATATCCGATGTTGGAATTCTAGCAAAAATTACATGCATAGTATCTTTATCGGTACATCCATTTGTATTATCTTCGGTCCAAATGAGTTCAAAAAATGGATATGTTGGACTGCCAGTATTAATTACATCAGATTCTATGTATGAAGTTGGATCATTCTGATTTTCAATAACAACAACCGTTTCTGAAGGAGTACTCCACACACCTGTTCCATTTGAAGGAATAGCGTTTAGATATCCACTGTGTCCGCAGAAGAGGGTATCTCCTCCAGCATTTGCCTGAGGCACTTCGATAAAATGAATTCTTAAAGGGCCAGCAGTGTCAGTGCAAAAAGCAGGTTGTAGCTCAGGACCTGTTGACTCTATCCAATAGAAATTATGATATCCATAATTTGGAACAGTAGCTGAAGTGTTAACATCAAATGGGTCTTCGTATGTTATTGCAGGATTAAGTGAATACCATATTCCAGCTATTCCTGAACCAGGGTTCTCTGCTCTAAGATTATAAAATGTGAGCCCACAAACTGTTGAGTCTGCCATATCTGTTAGTATAGCCGCACTTGGTTGTCTCCAAAAAGTAATTGTAACAGTATCCTTTGAACTACAGAATTGGTTACTTTCGAGCCATACAAAATTTATCGCCCCATAAGCATTTGAGGTTACCATTGTTTCTGGATTAGTATATTCTGCAATACTGATTCCATTTGGTAACCATGTTCCATTAAATCCGCCATCTATACCTTCGAGATATGTTATCTGGCCACAAACATCACGATCTTCGCCAGCAGAAATTACAGGAACTTCTATAAATTCTATCTTCACTGTATCGGTTGAATAGCAAGAAGTATTTTCGGTGTTATTTTCTCTAAAAATAAACTCCCAAAAACCGTTATGGCTAACCGAAACCTCAATACTGTCGCCAATTGGAGGATTTAAATCAGCAGAAGCCGCAACAACAGGTTTTGAATAAACTGACCAAATACCATTTGGAGTATAATTAGATGATTCTGGTAGGCTGTAAACCGCTCCCAAATCATAGTAATTTCCGCATAATGAATTATCGAGACCTGCATTAGCAACTGGAGTGCGATAGAAAGTTACCCACATTGTGTCGAGAGATGTACAACCTGTATTTGACATTGCCCAGATAAAAGGACTTCGCACATAAGCAGAGTCACCATAGCTACCGGGCACTGGAATAGTAACAATTGCATCGGGCATGGTAGGATCACTAAATGGGTTTGGAAATTGAGTACTTATCCACATTCCGCTAGCCCACTCACTTCCTGTAATTACAGCATCTAAATCGAAAGTATTACCACAAACCTCTGCTTCGTCATCATCACCTACCGATGCTACAGGCTCCCTTGAAAATGTCATAGAAATTTCAGCAGAATCGATACATTGAATACCTCCTCCTGTAGTTATCTCTGTCCAAACAAAATCTATTGTCCTACTTAATTCAGGCAAAGGATAATTACCTATTGTTACTGCAGTAGATGGAGTACTAAGTCCTGGGATATAATTTGGTGCCGGATTTAAGACAACACCCTCAAACCATGCTGTCCAAGAGCCTGTTCCGATAACATTGAGAACTTCAATATTTACCGAATTTCCGCAAACAGTGTCAAATGATGTAATTGTTGCTGGATTAGGCTGCTCAACAAAAGTAACAATAATCTGATCTTCGTCCCAACAAATTCCAAGACTTTCGCGCCAAGTGAATGTTACGTTTCCGTATGTTCCTGCAGTAACCTCAGTTTGAGGTGCAGTTGCGGGATTAAAAGAACCATTTCCAGTCCATTGTCCAGTTGAGCCACTTAAAGAAGGAATTGCTTCAAGCTCAGCTAAATTTCCACAAATTGCAAAATCATCACCTGCATAAGCTGAAGGAACTGTTAAAAAATGTACTAATACATTGTCAGATGATGTACATGGACCATTTACAACTGTCCATGTGTATGTATAATCTCCTTGATTTCCAGAAATTACATTTATTGTAGGGTCGTTAACTGTTGTTCCTCCTGTTGGAAAAAAAGGACCTGAACAAGACCATGTTCCTGTTAATCCCACTTGAGGAACAGCAGCTTCTAGAGTTGTTTCCAAACTACACTCAGAAATCTCAGTTTCGCTGATAAAAGCAATCGGGGTTTCAAACCAAACAACTGGTGTTCCCACTGACTGTGAGTAACAAGGGTCGCTAACATTTACAAAACCCCCGATATTATTCCCTGCAATAGCAGAAATAAAATATGTTACTCCATATTCTCCTCCTGTAAGTTGTGAAAAGCAAAATTCGGGTGTGGTATTTCTTGCTAAAGGAACTGCTGGATTTGTTCCTGTATGCACGACAAATTGCAAAATATCATCTCCATCAAGACTCTCGTCTGAATTATGTGCCACCATATCTGTACAATCATCAGCACAGAGTTGAATTGGATCTAACGATGTCATTGTTCCTGCATCAGTAACACAACTTTTTTGCCCTGATAAATTTAGTGATAAAAGAATCACAGAGAATAAAAATAGTAATTTAAAAATGTCTAGTTTCATATTTCTAATTTGTTGTGACAAATATGTCTATTTTTTTTGAAAAATTGATATAAAAACTCAAAATATCAACCGAAATCATACATAATAACAGACATCAGTGTTTTATCTTGTTGTTTTGTTATAAAGACAAAACCTAAGACAAAAAAGTTGCATTAACAAAAAAAGCCCGATTTCTCAGGCTTTTTTCATATTTTAAGATTTTATTCTCTCATAAGGTGCAGTGCTCCTTGAATCTCATAAGGTGCATCATCCATACCTTCGGCAGTGATTACATAGTAGTAAACTCCTGGAGAAGCATCTGTTCCACCACTGAGTTTTCCGTCCCAGCCTGCTTCGTAGTCTTCCCAATTGGTCCACTCAAATACTGTTCTTCCCCAACGATTTACAATTACTCCGCTAAAGGTTCTCAAGGTCTGTGCTTTTACTTGGAAGAAGTCGTTGATTCCATCGGCATTTGGTGAGAATACGTTTGGCACTTCGAGCTTGCTAGCATTGTCAACAAAAACACATGTTTCGAGACGTGCAGTATCGCGACATTCTGGTAAATCTCTGTTCATGACAATTAGGAAAGGTTCGTAACATCCTGCTTCGGTGTAGATATGCTCTATCAACTCATCGCAGTTCTTTACAATTGTTCCATCATCAAAATGCCATTCGCAACGTTTACTTACATCGTCGTAGTCTGAAGTATTCAAGAAGATTACTGTGGCATTAGGTGCTACAAGATCTTCAAGTACAATATCTGCAGAGATTGACATTTCTGCGTCTATCATACCAATGGTCTCAATCTCGTAAATCATTGTATCTATACAATTGGCTGTTCCAAATGTATTGATGTAATATGAATAATTTACAATATTTGGTGTAAGATAAGATACCCGTATTCCATATTCACCAGCTGGCAAGTTGTAAACCTCGGTTATTGGGTCGCCAGGTGTTGGTCCATAGTTAGGATCAATCCAGAAGAACGAATTCTCTATTGTTGGGGCAAATACTATTCCGCCCTTACCAAGTGCACAAGTATCTAATACCATTGTCACATCAAATATTGGAATTGGTGGCTCCTGAACTGTGTCAATATTGATTGGACTTTGACAGCCCCAGTAGTTGGTTGCAATCATACTAACGCGATGCGCGGTATCTTCGTCGTTCCAGTAGATAAAGTATTCTGCCAAACCGCCTGAGATATTTGCTGGTGAGATACTATCAACAAGGCCTCCATAGAAATTCCATGTATATTGTTGAACTGTATCTTCGAGGGCTGCAATAGTCGCTGGTTCTCCAAAACATTTAGGTGGAATTATCTGCATCTCCGATGTTGGGATTCTTGCAAATATTACCTGCATTGTGTCCTTATCGGTACATCCATTGGAGTTGTCCTCTGTCCAAAGAATTTCGAAGAAAGAATGAGTTGGATGACCGGTATTGATAACATTTGAGGTTATCTGTGATTCTGGATCATTTTGATCTGCGAAAGTAATATTTTCTTCAGATGGAGTACTCCAAACTCCAGTGCCCACACTTGGGATTGCATGCAATTCACCTGTGTAACCACAGAATAATGTATCTCCTCCTGCATTCGCATC
>CAZOHR010000119.1:0-10077 GCA_964579045.1 uncultured Bacteroidales bacterium
AAGACAAATATCAATGGAAGCACCAAATAACAAAAGACAAATAACAAGGGAAGCAGCAAGGAAGCACCAAGGAAAGCACCAAAACACAAATTACAAGCACCAATGTAAGCACCAAAATACAAATAATAAGTTCCAGAGGGATTAGCTTGAGTTTTGTGTTTTGTAATTTGTGTTTTGGATTTTATTCGCAAGCTCATTTCGACACAACTCAATGCATCGCATGAGGGCTTTGCCGTTGTGATTTGTGACTTGCTCCTTTGGTCGCGAGGGCTAAAGCCGTTCGTGGCATTTTTTTCTCGCTAATAAAACACCAAAACACTAAAGTCCACAAAGTTTATTTCTTTTTTTTCGTGGTATTTACTTGCGTGAGGGCTTCGCCGTATGTGTTTTTGAGCTTTTGTGGCATTTTTGTTTTTTGTTTTTTGGAATTTGTATTTTGAAATTTGTACATTTGTTTTATGAAACCAGCAACTTTAAGTCAGCTAAAGCAGGAATTGAAACATCGTTCCAAGGAAGAGCTTATTGAACTGTGCTTATCCCTTACTAAATACAAGAAGGAGAATAAAGAACTACTAACTTATCTGCTATTTGAAGCCTCCAACGAAGCATCTTACGTTAAGGAACTTAAACTGGAAATTGATAGCCAATTTCAACAAATTAATAAAAAAACACCTTATTTGTTGAAGAAGAACGTTCGAAAAATTCTTAGAGACATTAAGAAATACATACGTTACTCAAAGCAAAAGCAAACAGAAGTCGAATTATTGATTTATTTCTGCAGAAAGTTAAAAGAAATGTCTCCTTCAATAAGTCGAAGTACCACGTTGCAAAATATATACGAGAGACAGGTCGAATTAATCGTTAAATCGGTTAAAAGTCTGCATGAGGATTTACAGTTTGATTTTGAAGAAGATTTAAAAAGTTTGTAAAAGAGTAATAATAATCTGAATCTCTATAACATTACCAGAATTTAGAATATTATCCAATCCAACTGATAACATATTCCATATCACTAATTCCCGGATTGGAAATATGCCATTTGCCATCGATAAATTGTTCTTCTAAAGCTAGTTTGAAATGAGCTAGAGCAATTCCTAAATCTACTTTCTGAAGATCTATTGCTTTGGTTTTTCCAACCATCTTGTCGCGAACAATATAAAAGTGATAATGATTTGCTACTTTTATTACTCGCCAAGGTTGTTTGTTTACTGCAGATGGCGCTCTTCTCACGCATTCAAGAGCTTGGTGATATTTGTCTGCAGGATTAAATTGAAGTGGATTGTGTATGTCGTTAGTGAAAAACATAGAACTAAACTCGTTTCGAATACTTCCATCTGTTAGCACAAGTCCTAATCTTTCGCGTAGTGATTTTTTTTCAGCTTTATAACCAACTGGGCTAATACATGGAATTACTTCGGTCTCAGTAGTACTTAGTAAAGTTTGGTAATCTTTTCTTTTAAATGTTCCTCCAACCCAGCACGTACCTAGTTCGAGACGAGTAAGTTCAATTATAATTCTTTCTAGTGAGTAGCCGTAATCAACTTCTGAGAACTCATATTTTTCGACACAACCACCAATAAAGTAAGCTGCATGTGTGATAAAACCATAAGTGCCAAGTCTGACTCTTGATTGCTCTCGTGCGGCTGGTTTTTCGATAAGTACAAATCTTGGTTTGTTTCCGAAAGGTCCTTTAGCAGGATTATTCAGCAAATCTTGGATTTTTATTAAAAGTAAATCCTCAATTGGGCGCTTGTCATAATTTCTGATCGATCTTCGTACTTTAATTGCTTCAATGTAACTAAGCATATGCGAGTGTCATTTTTTATAGAATTTGCAAATATAAACTTTTGTTTGAGATTGTTTTTAGTTAAACCAAGTTTGTTAATAAGATTTAAATAAATTATCTGTTGTTAAAAACATCTTGTAAACTGGTGCCTGTGGTTGATGGTGGTGCTGGCGTTCCAAGTATCATTGATATTGTAGGTGCAATGTCGGTGATATTTATTTCGCGGAAGATATTTTGTTTTTTTACTTTCCAGCCATACCAAATCAGAGGAACGTTTGTGTCGTACTTATAACCAGAGTTATGATCTGTTGTATAAGGCACATCTTCTATCCATCCAGCTTTGAGTGATATCATAATATCTCCTGAGCGCTTCTGACTAAAGGAGTTTTGCATTTTTTCGGGCATTCCTTGACGGAAAATAATATTTTGAAACTGAATAGAACTTATGGCATTCGAGATTCCTGATGAATTGATGATAAATGAAATCACTCTGTCTTGGAATTCGGCAAGAGGAATTTGAGAGTCTTCAATTAGAATTTTATTAAGATAAATCTGATTGTTACTATAATCTAGAATCCAGTCTCCCTCACCATAAACTGCCTTTAGATAGGACTTGAGCAATGCTAAAATATAGTGTTGTTTAAAGCTTCCGGCTGGCATCTTGTTGTCGATTAAGTATTGTGGTGTTTCAGAAACTCCATGGTTAGAAGTTACATAAATAAGTACATTGTTTTTGCCAACTGTTTCTTCAATTACTTCAATAAGATGTCCAAGGTCGGCATCGAGTCTAAGGAATAAGTCCTGAACTTCGATAGATTGCGGACCATATAAACGACCTACATTTTCCGAAACGGTATAATTTATAAACAGAAAATCGGTATTATCATCCATACCAAGGTTTTCGTTGTATAGTGCTGCAACTGCCATGTCCGTAGTATATGTATTTCCTTCTGGAATCATAGTTAGTAATTCGTAACCCTGAATTGTTTTGGTAATTAATGGATAGTCATAAGGAAAAACTTTGTAAACGCCATCAATTCCAAATTCATAGATGCTTGAATCAGGTAATACCTCGTTATACTGTTCCATTGGTAACATTGGAGTCCATTGTCTTAGCAAGTATTCGTCGGGCATTTTTTTATTATTTACTGTGTCAACCCAAGCAGGGAGAGCACTCATGTAGTATGCAGAGCTTACCCATTTGCCAGTTGCCACATCAAACCAATACGCTGCATTTGCTGCAAAACCTCCCGAAATAATTGCCCCCTCAGGTTTTAATGATATGCTTATAATCTTTGAGTTTCCACGATTAAATAGTTTTGCTTCATCGCTAAATGTCGTTGAAAAAATATTTTTTGGGGAATATGCTCCTACAGCGTTTTTATCTCCAATGGTTTTGCTTCTGGAATCCTCTATGCAACCTTCTTTATTACCCGTTAGTGGGTTAAACCAAAAATTTGAAACGATACCATGTTCCGAAGGTTCTGTTCCAGTGACAATCGTTGCATAACCTGGAGCTGTCTGAGTAAGACTGTAATTAAAGTTCGCATCTTGACAATAGGTTCCGTTGATGGCCAACTTTTTAAAACCTTTTGGGCCAAAATTATCCCAGAATCTCTCTACATAATCCTGACGCATCTGTTCAACAACTATACCTACTACTAATTTCGGTTTATCGGATGGGATAATACTTTCAACTTGCGCGATTCCCTGAAAGCTTATAATTAGCAGTATAGCTGATAATATGTGATATTTCTTCATTTAGAAATGAATTATTTTTATTAACCTGTAAATTTAGATTTTAAACATTTGCGCAACACATTGCAGGCATTGTTTTTATGAAGAGAAGGATGTTAATTAATTTAAACAACACTTTATCGCTATTTTGGCAAAATGGTTTTGTTGTGGATAAATCCAAAAGGTTCATCTTGTATTTTTGATTTAGAATAATTATGCTGCGATGTTATACTAATCCTATCATTGTTGTTTAGTTAGGAGATTCGTAATTATTTGGGTATTATGTTAAATCTTGTTCCACAGCGGTGGATGTAATCTTAATTTAGAATTATTATTTTATTGCTTTTCCCACCTCACCCTTGTTTTCCTCATTTCGACGAGCTCAATGGCCTAAAGGGAACCCGACGCACAACTGCTAGCTGTTTAACAGTGCGTATGGCCTCCTTTAGGGATATAGGGTGTGGGGTGGCATAATGCATATTATACCCACTAAAATATTGGTAGAACTAAATAGAGTAATTATGCGGCGATAATATAATTACCCTATCATATTTTTTATTCTTACTAAACCTGCGATTAATTTGTCAACTTCTTCGAAAGTGTTGTAAAAAGCAAAAGATGCTCTAGCAGTTCCTGTTATTCCATAGTGTTGCATGACTGGTTCTGCGCAATGTGTTCCTGTTCTTATTGCTATACCCATTTGGTCGAGTAAGACACCAGCATCTGATGGGTGAATACCATCCATTACAAACGATAAAACACTCGATTTGTGCTTCGCTTCACCAATAATTTTTATCCAACTAAGGGTTTTAATTTGCTCAGTGGCATATTTGAGAAGTTCGGTTTCATAAATTTCGATATCCTTTAGTCCAATGTTTTCGATGTATATAATTGCTTGTGCCATTGCAATTGTATCTATATAATTTGGAGTACCAGCTTCGAATTTGAAAGGTAATTCATTATAAGTTGTTTTTGCGAAACTTACCTTTGCAATCATCTCACCACCGCCTTGATATGGTGGCATTTGGTTAAGAATTTCTTTTTTTCCATAAAGCACACCAATTCCAGTAGGGCCATATAATTTGTGACCAGAGAAAACGTAAAAATCGCAATTTAGCTTTTGAACATCTACTTTTATATGCTGCACGGCCTGAGCTCCATCAATTAGTACTGGAACGTTTTGCAAATGTGCGATCTCAATTATCTTTTCAACAGGATTTATTGTGCCAAGAGCGTTAGAAACATGTGTGACCGAGATAAGTTTAGTTTTTTTAGTAATCAAATCCGCCAGTTTTTCTATTTCGAGTTCCCCATCATCTTTAAAAGGGAGAACTTTGAGAATTGCCTTCTTTCTTTCGCACATCATTTGCCAAGGCACAATATTGGAATGATGTTCCATCTCTGAGACAATAATTTCGTCACCTTCAGAAATAAAAGCTTCTCCAAATGAAAATGCGACGAGATTAATTGCTTCAGTAGTGCCTCTAGTGAAAATTATTTCTTCGTGCGTACCAGCATTGATGAATTTGCGTATTGTTTCGCGAGCATTTTCAGTGGCGGTAGTAGTAAAATTACTTAGGAAATGAACTCCTCGATGAATGTTAGCATTGTATTTAGAATAGTATTCGCTAATTGTATCAAGAACTATCTGAGGCTTTTGTGTTGTAGCTGCATTGTCGAGGTAAACCAAAGGCTTATTGTACACTTTTTCGGAAAGTATTGGGAAATCTTTTCTGATTTTTTCAATTTCAGCTTTCATTATGTATTTTTTTACAAACATACTAAGAGAACATGAGATAAAAAAAAATGTTGGCAGAAACTACCAACATTTTTATTTATGAATAATGAAGTTTATTCAACAGTAACTTTGTGAATTGTAACTTCGCTTTGTGTATAAACTTTTACGAAATAAATGCCTGCTGCATATTCAGAAACATTTAATTGGATGTTTTCAGAATTGTTATCGCGTGAAGAAACTACTTGACCAGCCATGTTTAATACTTGGATGTTTGTGATGTTTTCGTCAGCAACTATGTTAAGGATTTCATTTGTTGGATTAGGGAAAACAACAGTGTTAAAAGTATTTTCTGTTTCAACTTCAGATACAGAGTATAAAGCTTCTTTAGCAACTTGTTGTACATTTCCTGTAATCATATTCTGAAGGAAAACAATAACAGAACATTTGTCAACATTATAAGCAGCATCAACAGGAATAGTCATTGTGGTGCTATAAGTTGTATTTGTTGAGAAATCCATTAAAGTTCCAGTTTCATCAGGGAAATTTGCTCTGCAAACAAAGTTACATTGAGATTCAGTTTGCCATGCATAAGCAATGTCTGTTTCAGTTAAAGCAACAAATAATCTTGTTTCGTTAGTGAAATAAGGGAATGTTTCTTCAACATCAATATCAAGACTAAAAGAATAAGGGCTATTTGTTAACTGAACAACATTAGTTGCAATAGTATAAACAGCAGGAATTGTTTTTTGAGCATCATAATGATACTGGTAATACTCTTTCATATCAGCAACAGTTGGATATGCACCTTCGATTCCAGCAGCTCCGTTTGTTATAGTTGTTGGATAGCCAAAACCATCAAGATCTATGTCATAAAGTGGAACATAAAGTTGTTCGCGATAGTCGGTAATAACTGTTGAAAAAGGATCTGGTCCTAAGCCTTCGCCGTGATATTCAATAACAATAGCATCATTACCATCAGCTACTATCTCATCAATAGCATCCGCTGCAGTTGGGCAATATACGCAATTAACACTAGTGAAAATCTCATAAGTGACAAAGTTTCTTTCATTTCCACCGGCAATAACAACTTCTAGAGGTAGTGGAGCAGAATAACCCGAACTTGTACCATAGAATGCTAATAATGAATATTCATAAGTATTTGGATATACGTTAACATCTGTAAGTGTTAATTCAGTAGTTGTGCCAATTACAATACCATTTCGTGCAATGCTATAGCTTTCTGGAGTGCCACTAGCAGGAACGTCCCATGTTAAAACAACATCATTTCCGTTTTCTAGAGTGTAAGCAAAGTTCTCAGGTGCATAAGGAGTCTCAACTTCTTCAATTAGGAAGTTATCCATATAATACTCTGGAGTTCCACCATCTGTCCAAGCGTAGAAGTTAAAAGCATCGAGTTTGTTTACACCAGTTCCATCGTCAAATGTACCTTTACTCCATTGGTAAGCATGTATTAAAACATCATTAATGTATAGGTCAACCCAATCACTGTTAAGGTCAATGAAATGTTGTACCTTTACCCATTCACCAGGGACGTAACTACAAGATGCTGCAGCTTCTCCTGCACCATCAATGGTAATTAAACCATCTTTAATGAATATTTGCATACCCCACTTTAGGCCAGTACCAGCTGAATTAAAGTTTTGCATAATATTCCAATAGCCAACTTTTCCAGCAGGAACTAATACATAAAACTCGACACGGTAACGACCGGTAGTGTAATCAGGAAATTCAATAACACCGTCATTTGTGCCTGATACTTTAATAGAATTTACACCGTCATGTGCGTAGGTAGTAGATACTGTAGGGTCTTCAGCACTTCCAGGTGTGCCACTCCATGTGTTCCACCATGGCGTTTCCTGATTTGCAATTCCCTGACCAGCAGTGTAAGATTCGAAATCATCAGAATACATTACTTGTGCATTAAGATAGCCAGCTGCAAGCAATAAACCTGCAAACAATAAAAGTAGATTTTTTCTCATAACAATATTAATTTTAGTTTAATTATACAATATTACGCAAAATTATCTTAGTCCGACCATTTATTTGTAATTTATTTTAACATTTGATTAACAAATGGAGTTCATTTTAAGTTTAGGCACTTTTGAAACAATATGTGAGGTGTAAATACCTTAGTCGTTCGAAAACTTTTTAAGAAGCTGTCTATAACTAGAAAAGACTTTAGCTCTTGAAACAAATCCAATATATTTTCCATTGTCAACAACAGGTAAGTTATAGTGATCCGTTGTTTCAAAAATTTGTGCAATTTCTTTCACGCTCATTGTAGTATTAATAATTGGGTCGGGGATATACATAAGATCTTTTACAAATGTAGTTTCGTAATGTTCGGGTTTAAACATTAAATGTTTTACATGGTCAAGCCAAACCAAACCTTTTAAGTTATTTTCTTTATCAACAACAACATAGATAGTTCTGCTCGATTTTGAAATAACTTTTGTTAAATCTCCTAAAGTTGCACTCTCGCTAATGGTGAGGAAGTTCTTTTCGATAAGCGATTCTGTCTTCAACAAGGTAAGCATATTGCTGTCTGCATTATGAGTTAATAGCTGACCTCTTTGTGCTAAAAGAATTGTATAAACAGAATTAGGCATAAACAATTTAACTGTGAAATAGGAGATAGCAGAAACAATCATTAACGGAACAAAAAGACTATATCCTCCAGTAATTTCGGCAATCAAGAATATTGCAGTTAGCGGTGCGTGGATAATCCCAGATATTACGCCAGCCATTCCTACGAGTGCAAAGTTTTCGACCGAAATCTTAAATCCCATCGAATTTGCTGTCTTCGCAAATAAAAGTCCGAGATTAGCACCTAAAAATAGTGATGGGGCGAAAATCCCACCTACTCCACCAGCACCAAATGTTGCACTTGTAGCAAATATTTTAAGCATTAAAATCAATCCCATAATAACAGCAAGTGCAAGAAAACTATTCCAGCCAGAGTATAATGTGTTTGAAAAGATAAAACTTGTATCACCCTTTAATGCTAGGTTTACAGCCTCGTAACCTTCACCGTAAAGCGAAGGAAATAAAAAGATAAGGCCTCCCAAGATAAACGTCCCAATAATAAATTTTTTACGTTTCGATTTAACCTTGTCGTAGAGCTTTGCTTGCCAAAGATAAATTTTTGAAAAATACACAGAGAGCAGTCCGGCTAGTAATCCTATTATTGCATAAAATGGAACATCTCTGAGCATAAATGGGTCGGTATTCTCAACTAGATAGATATAGTTTTGACCGAGAAATAAGTATGATGTAAGCGCTGCCGATATTGAAGCTAGAAGTAATGGTAGCATTGATGCCATTGTAAGATCCAGCATTATAACTTCGATAGCAAATACTATTGCTGCTACAGGAGCTTTAAAAATTGCAGCTATCGCTCCTGTGCTGGCACATCCAATTAGTAAAATAATCTGTTTGTAATTTAATCTGAAAAACTGTCCAATATTACTGCCAATTGCGGCTCCGGTTGCAACAATAGGGCCTTCCAATCCAACAGAACCACCAAAGCCAACGGTTAGTGAACTGGCAATAATGCGCGAGAACATATTGTGTTTTTCAATTTTTCCTTCATTTTTAGACATATTGTACAAAACCATTGGTATTCCATGTCCTAGCTTCTTCTTGATAAACATGTTTACGAAAAGTACAGTAAGAGAAATCCCAATTGCTGGAAAAATTATGTAGATATAACTAAATGAATATTTTTCAACTAGAAAAACTACAACCTCACGAACAAAGTGAACGGCGTTTTTCATTAGAACAGCAGCAAGACCAACAGCAATACCAACTATTACTGCCATTATCAAAATAAAGTCTCGATCCTTTATTTTGCGTAAACGCCAGATAAGTAAAGATTTTGTTATTTTAGTGCAATCCATAACATGCTATAATAATGTGCAAAGATGCTTTTTTTTCTCTACTTGGCATAAAAAAAATAAATTTGTCTTTTGTAATATTAGTTGAGAATTTAGTAAATTTGTAATTTATCTCGAATTATAAATGAAAAAGTATAAAATTGGAATAGCTTTAGGTGGAGGTGGATCAAGGGGATTTGCACATCTCGGTGTGTTAAAGGCTCTTAATGAAAGGGGTATTTATCCCGAAATAATATCTGGTACTAGTGCTGGTTCAATTGTTGGTTCTTTGTATGCTGCTGGTTATACACCAGACGAGATTCATGTTTTGTTAAAGAAAAAGAAATTTGCCGACCTTACAAAAATACATATTCCTACAGATGGGTTGTTTAGTCTTGATAATTTAACTACAGAGCTTAAAAAAGCAATTCCAAACGATTCGTTCGAGGATTTAAAAATACCGTTTATTGCATGTGTGGCAAATCTAAATACTGGTAAAGCAGAATATATTGATAGTGGACCACTTCATATTATTGTTCAGGCTTCATCGTCAATTCCAGTTTTGTTCTCTCCAGTAAAAATTGGTAATACATATTATGTTGATGGTGGTTTGATTGATAATCTTCCAGTTCGGCCACTAGTTAGAAAATGTGATCATATCATTGGTGTTAATATTTTTCCTAATGAAATTACTGATAAAATAGACAATCTTTTTCAGGTGGCAACTCGTACTTTTCAAATAAGTCTTGATAATAATACTAGATACAACAAAAGCAAATGCAAGGTTTTTATCGAACCTGCAGATATTTCAAAGTATCACATGCTCGAAACCAAGTTTAATGATGAGGTTTTCGAAATAGGTTATCAGTATTGCAAAAAAATGAAGATTAGATTAAAAGCGTGAAAAATTAGTAGTTGGT
>CAZOHR010000120.1:0-9990 GCA_964579045.1 uncultured Bacteroidales bacterium
TTTCTGAATTTTTCAACCGCTTCCTTCATCTGTGCTTCAGACAAAACGGGAGTTGCAATGAAAACGGTTTCATACTGATTAATCATAACTTGTCAATAATTAAATTAATAATAAAAATCTCTAAAAATTTTGAGCTGCAAAAGTACTATAATTATTTGAATTGTGAAATATTCTTCCCATTATTTTCTATTTTTTTAATTTTCACGCCATTTTTGATAAATATTGGGTTTTTGTTATGTTTGTTTTTAAAATTACTACTTTTGTGCTCATGAAACGGATTCTTGATAAAATAGAGTTGTTTTTACTGTGCTTTACAGTATTTGCAATACCTATACATATAAAGGTGACTTCTGTGTCAATTGCCTTGCTGCTTGTGGTAGCATTGCTAAAAAAGGAAAACTATTCTGAATTTGCTAAACTTTATAAAAATCCTAAATTTCTAATTCTGATTTTGCCGTATTTTATGTTTCTCTTTGGAATGCTAAATACACGACATGTTACGGATGGAATTATTCAGGTCGAAATCGTCACATCTCTTCTCTTGTTCCCAATTATCTTTACTGCTTATAAATCTAATACTTTGAAATATAGGGCGGAGTTAATTCAATCATTTTTTATTATTGGTGTTCTGGCTTCATACCTAATTTGTTTAAGTGTGGCAATCCCTGCATACTTTAATACCAAGGATTTTAATGTTTTTTTCTATCAAGTATTCAGCGCTGTAATTAAAGGCCCACATCATCTTTCTTATTATGTTGTTTTCGCAATCGCAATATTACTTGCCAGTTTGATTAACAAAACTCCTCTACTTTTCAAATCAAAGAAAATGACAGGTCTTAAAGTCATTTTATTAATTGTATGTAGTATCTTCCTCTTTCAATTATCAAGCAAAGCAACTATTTTATTGTTCTTAGTAATTGTTGGCTTCATTTTTATTTACTCTGTTGTCAAGAAACTCGTTCCTTACAAAATTTCTATTCCTGCAATTGTACTTGTTGTAGTATTCTCAGCAATTGCATTTTCAACTCCGAAAGTTCATCTTCGTTTTAAGAAATTCATTAATGCGATGGAGCATAGAGAAGTAGTTGATCTTAAAAGTCAGGAATCAACTGCTATGAGAATCGCCGCTTTTAGGGCAGGTACTGGAATTATTAAGGAAAATTTTTGGTTTGGCGTTGGTACTGGAGATATCGCCTATCATATGAGTGATTACTATAAGGATAATAATTTTCAAGGAGCCTATATACATCATATTAGTCCTCATAATCAATTTGTTAGGTCATTTGTTATGCATGGAGTTTTTGGATTCTTGTCCTTGGTAGCTATGTTTGGTTTGATGATTTATGTGGCTATAAAAGAGAAACATTTCTTGCTAATGTTCTGGATAATCATTATGATACCACTTTTTATGGTCGAAGATATGTTCGGAATTCAGGATGGTATTATCTTCTTTTGTTTTTATACCTCCTATTTTGTACTTAATCCAAGTGAAACAAAAATCCTCTTCAAAAAGAAACCTGATTTATCGGTTGAATCTGATGTAAGTCCCTAATGGTAGTTTCTTATCAAAATTATCATTAATATAGGCTTCACCGAATTCAGAATTAACGACAGCAAAATGATTTTTTATAAGATTTTCCGAAATTAATGCCGAAAATCCAAGCGAGTATAGGTTCAGTATTAAAAATGAGTTGCTGTCTTTGAGTAATTTTGAGCAAAGAGACAATATTTCATTAAGTTGCTTTTCCAAAATCCATTTTTCTCCTTCTGGACCTCTGCCAAATGCTGGTGGATCGAGGATAATTCCATTGTATTTATTACCACGACGAACTTCCCTGTTGACAAACTTTAAAGCATCTTCTACTATCCAGTGAATTCCTTTAAGCTCCGACAGCATCATATTCTCATTCGACCAATTTATAACCTGTTTAACTGAATCGACATGATACACCTTTGCTCCAGCAGAGCTTGCAGCCAATGAGGCTCCTCCAGTGTAAGCAAATAAATTAAGTACATTGTAATCTGTTTCAAAATTATCATGAATACGATTGTAAATAAAATTCCAGTTATCTGCTTGCTCTGGAAAGATTCCTATATGTTTAAATGTGTTAAACTTTAGCAAGAACTTCAGTTTCATTTCTTTATAATTGTATGAAATTGTCCATTGCTCAGGAATCTTTTTTACAAACTGCCAGTTCCCCTTTTCACCATTATGAATCTGAGTGTCCATAACAAATCTTGCATGCAGTTGTTTATCCCAATCGGATTTTGATAAAGATCTATTCCATATTGCCTGAGGCTCGGGGCGGCATAAAATATACTGACCAAATCGCTCAAGTTTTTCAAAATTTCCTGAGTCAATCAACTCATAATCAACCCATTCGTTTGGACATACAAGTCTATAGTTTTGACCGATATTCATTTCTTAATTTTTTGCAAAGTTATTCTTTTTTGTTTTAGATTTAAAAACTCTTAACTTTACCTTTTAAAATCTGAAGGCATGATAACGACGAAAATCAGCAGTGTGAAGAACGATTTGATTAAGGATATTGTTAATCTACAATCAAAATCAAAGGAGCGAAAGGGTCGTAATATCACTTTAATTGAAGGATTGAAGGAGATAAGTGTTGCTATTGCCGCAGGTGTTACATCTGACAAAGTGCTTTTTTGCCCTGAGATTATATCTGAATCTGAAGTCATAGAACTAATTGGCCACAATACCAATGCCCGATTTTATGAGCTTAGCACTGAGGTGTTTGCAAAAATATCATATCGCGAAACAACTGGAGGAATTGTAGTAGTTGCAAACACTGAAAATAAGAAACTAGACGATTTAGTCGTTCATAAAGATTCTCTCTTCATTATTCTCGAATCTGTTGAAAAACCTGGAAACCTAGGAGCCATATGCAGAATTGCAGATGCTGCAAAAGTAGATGCCGTAATAGTTTGTGATCCTTTAACAGATATTTATAATCCGAATACAGTAAGATCTAGTGTAGGTTGCGTTTTTAGTGTTAATGTTGTAGGAGCCTCTTCTGATGATGTTTTATTTTGGTTAAAAAATAATAATATAACTTCTTATGCTGCAGAACTTACTGCCGCAGAGTACTATCACAAGTGCGATTTAAATGGAAAAACAGCACTAGTTTTTGGAACTGAGGCAACGGGTTTAACTGATAAATGGATATATGGTGCTAATCATAGAATTAAAATCCCAATGTCAGGTGTGATAGATTCTCTTAATGTATCAGCTTCTGTTGCTATAATGGTTTTTGAAGCCAAACGGCAAAGAGATTTTTTGGTTTGATTATTGATATTATCGTAAATATTAAAAAAAATAAATATGAAAAAGTTACTTGTCTTAATCCCAATTTTATTGAGTTTGGTCTCATTCTCTCAAACCAAACAATTTATGGAAATGACACAAAAGACTAAACAAAGTTATTCTGACCGAGGATATACTCTTGTGAATGTATCTGGAGATTCTATTATGACTTCTGAACCGTTGGTTACCCCAATGCTCGACTTCGATTTCAATACATATTATATCGTTTTGGTTCAAATTGATGGATGTAATTACTGTAATTATGAAATTAATTTTATCGATGACCAAGATTTTTTACTACCTGTTAATTACGAGTATGTTACCGAAAATGAAATAAAACAAGGAATTGTGAAGTTCCAAAATGATGTAAATAAATCGGGTAAATATGTGGTCTTCCTCGATTCAGATTTGCCTTATTATGCAAATATATTTGTCTTCAAAAAGAAATAGTAGTCTTTTTCCTTTCATAACAGCACCTCTGCTTTAAAAATCATTTTTACAAGAAAAATTTAAAAAATGTTTTTGTAATTGATTTTTTTGTATTTTTATCATTCAATATTTGAGAGTTGTAAGCTAGATTTTGCATTTAAACGAAATTCGATATTTTAATGAATTGGGATATTGTTATTGGTGTATTACAAAATGTTGCAATATTATTGTCTTTTGCACTACTTTACGATTACTTCTGGATTAGCTCGGCTAAAAAGAAGTCATTGGCAAAAAAGTTTTTTTCAGGGCTTATAATTGGGGCGATTACTTTGATTTTAATGCTGACACCAGGTGTTTTATCCCCAGGTTTGGTCTTCGACACACGTTCAGTTATTCTTTCTATCTCTGGTTTATTTTTTGGAATTATTCCTACTTCTGTTGCTGTAATAATGGCATCTGTGTATAGAATATTTCTTGGAGGTGACGGTGTTTATATGGGAACAGCTGTTATTATCACTGCTGGTGCAATAGGTGTATTATATCGTCGCTTCAGACCTAATTGGAGGGAATCGAAGTTTCTTAAGGAACTCTTAATACTTGGTCTTATTACCCATATTGTAATGTTATCATGTACGTTTCTGCTTCCTGACGCTAAAATGCTTAGTACTATCAAGGCCATAATCGTTCCATTGATTTTTATTTATACTCCAGGAACTGTTCTATTAGGATGGTTTATGGTCAAGCAAGAAGTTAACCGCAAAAACCATAGGGTAAACGAAAAATTGGTTGAGTCAGAAAGACGTTTTACAGATATGCTTACAAACGTCAAGCTGTTGTCTGTTATTCTTGATAATGATGGAAATATTACCTTTTGTAATGAATACTTTCTTAAACTAACTGGACATAGATACCACGAAATTGCTGGTAAAGATTGGGTTGAATTGTTTGTGATAAAAGATAAACGAGCAGAGACCCGTAAACGTATTCGCAACCATACTGTTTATTCTCATTTCGAAAGCGAAATAATTACTAAGGAGGGAAAAATACTCGATGTGTTCTGGAGCAATGTATTATTAAAAGATGAATCGGGAAATGTTACTGGAATAGCTTCAATAGGCGAAAATATTACAGATCGCAAAATCGCCGAAGAGAAATTGCTGGCATCTAAAGTTAAAGCAGAAGAAAGCGATAGACTAAAAACAGTATTTCTGTCGAATATGAGTCATGAAATCAGAACACCTCTTAATGCAATTGTTGGCTTTGCAGAATTAATGTCAGATCCTAATATTAGCAATAATGTGAAAGCCGATTATTATGAAATTATCAAAAATTCGTCTGATAAACTTATACAGATTATTAACGATATTTTAGATATTTCAAAACTTGAAACCAATCAACTCAATATTTCAAGAGCTAATTGTTCATTGTTCGATATTATGAATAATACTTTTGAGAGCCATAAGAATAGTCCCAAGTTTAAAAATAATAATGATGTCATTTTGGCAATGGACTTTCCTGAACATCTACATAAGTTCGAATTTGAATCTGACTCAAACCGTATACAGCAAGTTTTAGATAATTTGATTACAAATGCTGCGAAATATACCAAAAGAGGACAAATCGAATTTGGAGTTTCTACATCAATGGCCAATGGAGAACAAGTTATCGAATTTTATGTGAGTGATACCGGAATAGGAATAGATGAAGAAATGTTTGATGTTATCTTTGAGCGCTTTCGACAGGTTGAAGAAAATGCATATCATCATGGTTCTGGTATCGGTTTGTCTATTTGCAAAGGAATTCTAGATTTGATGGGAGGCAAAATTTGGGTAAGCTCTCAATTAGGTGTAGGTAGTAAATTCTCATTTACCATCCCTTATTTTAGTGATACGATTAGCAATAGAGTTATTAAACCAGTAGAAAAAGTAATTTTAGAAGTAATGAATAAACGTGTAATTATTGCTGAGGATGATAATAACTCATTCTTTTATCTTAATGCATTGCTCAAAGGTCATAATCTCGATGTGATGCATGCCGAAAATGGTGATGTTTTAATGAACTTGCTAGAAAATGAAACACCAGACCTAATTCTACTCGATCTTAACATGCCCGGAAAATCTGGTTATGAGTGCCTGTCAGAAATCAGAGAGAAGGGTATAAAAACTAGAATCATTGCACAAACTGCTTACGCTGGATATGATGAGAGAGACAAGTGTATTGAAAGAGGTTGCGATGATTATATCTCCAAACCAATAAAAAGAAATGAATTGTATTCAGTGATTAATAAGGTCATGTCGGATATTTAAATAATTTTATGGAAGTTGATTTAAAGTTTTATGCAGCAATAATTCCAATTGTATTGCTAAATGTGGTAATGGTTGTGTGGTGTCTTATCGATTGGAGCAAAAGAAAGAATTTCAAACTCCTAGATAAAAAAGTGTGGATTTTCGTTATTCTGTTTATTCAGTTATTTGGTCCATTGGCGTATTTATTAGCTGGAAGAGGAGATGGAAATGATTAAATGTATTAATCTTACCAAAAATTATGGTAAGGATAAGGTTCCTGCTTTGGAAAATCTCAATATAGAAGTTGCAAAAAACTCTGTATATGGTTTCTTAGGCCCCAACGGAGCTGGGAAAACTACCACAGTAAAAATTCTCACGGGCTTGATGAAGCAAACTTCTGGGGAGTTTTATATTGCTGGGGTATCAAATAGTGTTAACTCTGTTGAACTACGTAAGAAAATAGGATATCTTGGTCAAGATCAGAAAATGTATTCAGGAATGAAAGCCAAAAACTTATTGCTATTCGTTGGCGAAATCTTTGGTCAGTCAAAAGGAATACGCGACAAACGAGCCGACGAACTACTTGAAATGGCTGGGCTTACATCTGTAGCAAATAAAAAAATATCAACATTCTCTGGCGGTATGGTGCAACGACTTGGCATTGCTCAGGCAGTTATGGGAAATCCCGAAGTTTTGTTTCTTGATGAACCTACATCTGCACTAGACCCGATCGGTCGTAAAGAGGTACTAGAGTTTATATCAAATCTTAAAGAAACATGCACAGTGTTTATGTCAACTCACATTCTTAGCGATGTAGAGAGAATATGTGATACTGTTGCAATAATTGATAAAGGAAAATTGATTGCTCAGGAAAAAACAGATGCACTCAAACAAAAGTACTCTGATAAAATAATCGAAATAACATTTGCAGACGAGAAATATGCTAAGTCTTTTACAGAAAAGCTTAGCCACTCTGCCAAATTTGGAGTACTTAATTCCATAGACAAGATTGTTAGCATTCATCCAAATGATATCTTAACCGATAAGGTGGAATTGCTAAATTTTATTACTTCAGCAAAACTTGATATCGATAAGTTCGAAGTAAAAACGGCCACTCTTGAGGATGTTTTCGTAAAGTTGATAGGAGGGAATGGACATGAGTAATAATGTGTTTTTTGCCATATTAAAGAACGAGATCGCAGAGCAAATAAGATCTGGAAAGTCTATTGTTATAGTTTTTGTTTTTTTGTTTTTTGGCATTCTCTCGCCCATAACAGCGATGTATATGCCTGAGATTATTGGATCTATTAGCGAATCTCAGAATATAAAAATCGTGGTTCCCGAACCTACATGGCTCGATGCCGTTACTCAATATGTTAAAAACCTCAGCCAAATGGGGAGCTTTATTTTAATAATTGTTTATATGGGTGTAATTGCTCGCGAGAAAGAAAATGGAATACTTGTTTTTCTTCTTGTAAAGCCTGTGAAAAGAAGTATTTATGTCATGAGCAAATATATTTCTGTTACATTGGCCGCAAGTGTTGGAATTGCTGGTGCATTTGTTGCGTCCACGTTTTATACTTATATCTTCTTCGATGGATTTGAAATTTTAAGCTATACTTATTTTAATCTATTTATGCTTCTTAATATTTTGTCAACAATATACATTGTAGTATTATTCAGTATGTTGTTCAAATCTCAGATTTTAGCTGGAATTTTTTCATTTGCTCTATATTTGATTTTTGGATTAGGAGCACAAATTAAGGCATTAGCAAATTTTCTGCCTTCGGGTTTACTTGAACAAGGAAATAATGCTATCTTAGGTTTGCCAATTAATTATACTCCTGTTGCTGCAACAATTGTCCTATGTCTTGCCTGTGTTGTGATTTCCCATTTAGCTTTCAGAAAGTGGGAAGCCTGATAATTGTACATTCAGGGTAAACTCATGCTGTTTTTTTAATCAAATACTATTAATGTTTTTTGTGAGTCTGAAAGACTCATTTATTTTAACCTTTGACTGAACGTAGTGAAAGTCAAGGGTTAAAATATGCTATTCAATCTCTTTTGGCTTGTGTTTTTGGTGCGGGAGCAAACCAAAAACCATGACAAAAAAAAGTATGCGTATACCCTAATTGTACATTTGCCAAATTGTGATTTTAGAAAATTGTTATTATCTTTGAAAAATCTAAGTATTAATTTAAACTAAATAGCTATGAAATTCTTGTATTTGGCCGCTCTATTGGCTGGTTTCGGTATCGTTGTTTACTTTTATGGTTTTAATTTCGACAATATGTCCGAAACAGACTTGGTTAACTCTGTTTTATATTGGTATGTACCACTTACTTTTGGCTTATATGGACTTGCTGCTCTCAGAGTTAAAAAGACAGCCGACGAGAATACTAAAAGCGCCCTCGGTCATATTTTCTCGGGAAAAGATGTTGGACTCACTGTGTTAGGAGTTTTATTAATTGTCTTAAGCGGTGTTGTGGGATTCCTACTTTTTATAATTCCGATGGTGCTTTTCAAAATTAAATTCAAAGGTTTTGATCTGATGGTTGCAATTACTGGCTCATTGTTGTGGTTAGCAGGTTTATTCGTGTTCTTTCAAGTCTTGTGGCCATCGCTCTAGTTTAGATTATACCAATTGCTATTGTAAAACGTCTAGCTGATGCAGAGTTTTGTTAGTTGCTTGCAGTAATTTAAAAGTTGAAAAAAAGACTTGCCACAAATATGAATAATAAGAAAATATTAAAGCCTGAAACAATTCTTACTCACGATGAGGGGTCAAAGTATGAAGGTGCTATTGTGCCGCCTATTTTTCAAAACTCTCTTTTTAGCTTCGAAGATTGGGAATCTGCCGACAAAGCATTTGATGATAGACTAAATAATTTCATATATTCTCGAGGCAAGAACCCAACTGTTAAGTTAGCAGAAGAAAAAATTGCCGAATTTGCAGGAGCCGAGAAAGCTCAACTGTTCCCTTCGGGTATGGCTGCAATTTCAGCAGCTATTTTGTATTTTGTTAGGTCGGGCGATCATATAATTGCAATTAAAAACCTATATGGTCCGGCTGCAAACTTTCTCACAAACTATCTTTCAGCAAAGTTTAAAATCGAAGTTGATTTTGTTAATGGTGAATCTATTGACGATTTTAAAAATGCAATTAAGCCAAATACTAGACTTATCTATCTAGAAAGTCCTTCAACGGCAGTGTTTTCTTTGCAGGATATTGAGGCTGTTGCTAAACTAGCACAGTCGAATGGAATAAAAACAATAATTGATAATACTTGGGCAACACCGATGTTTCAAAAACCGCTGGAAATGGGCGTGAATCTGGAAATACATTCATGTTCGAAATATATCGGCGGCCACAGTGATATTGTTGGTGGATTGATCCTTGGTAAGGCTAAATATCTGGACGCAATTTTTGCTAAAGAATATGAATGGCTAGGAGCAAAGGTAGCTCCTTTTGAAGCTTGGTTATTGTTAAGAAGCCTGAGAACACTCAATCTACGGATGGAAAGGCATCAAAGCAATGCTTTAAAAATAGCAGAGTTTCTCGAAAATCATAAAATGATAAGTCTTGTTCGCTATCCCGGCTTAAAGAATTTCCCACAATACGAATTAGGAAAAAAACAAATGTCAGGGTATAGCGGATTAATGTCTTTTCGCCTAGCAACCGAAGATATTGATAAAGTTAAAAGATTCTTTAATGAACTAAAACTCTTCCATAGGGGCGTAAGTTGGGGCGGATTTGAAAGTCTCGTTTATGCTCCAGCGATAAGTTATATAAAGGAGTTAAGTCCCGAACAGTTTGCAAATATGGGTATTTCTTTGGGCGATATCAGAATTTCTGTTGGACTCGAAAATGTTGATGATCTTATTACAGATTTGGCCTCAGCATTAAATAAAATTAAGGTTTGATTACAAGTATAAAATTCAATTATTAAA
>CAZOHR010000121.1:0-5252 GCA_964579045.1 uncultured Bacteroidales bacterium
AAGATTCATTCACCGAATTATCTAATTCAGTAATCAGAGGATTATTTGTTAATTCACTAGGGACTAAGATTTCCTGCTTTGAACAGGAGACTAGTAAAAAGTAAATCCCAACGATATATAAAATTTTGTATTTCATAATTTATCTGTTATAAGTAATTCCAATTGAAAATGCCAACTTAAAACCTTCGATCAAGCTATTAACATAACTTTTGTTTAGTCTAAGAGTTGAGAAACCGATAAATGGACTCAATGAATAATTCTCCTTTTTTACAAATTTATATCCCACTCTAAATCCAGCACTAGGCGCAACCCAGCTAGAATATTTACCTTTATTGACCAATATATTGTTCTCATATTCATAATTATCATAAGCCAAGCGTGATAGAATATAGTTTGCACCTAAGAAGACTGCTGCTTCAAATCGTTTTGGAGAATTAAATCTGTACATAACCGATGCATTTACAATAAATCTTGTCTGAATATTCTTCTCAGAAATGTAACCAATCTGTGGAAAGAAAACCAATTGATGTTTTTCGTTTCCATAAAATGTTTTGCAAAAAGCGACATTCCATCCACCATTAAATACTAATGGATGTCCCAAGAGAAATGATCTTCGTTCAACGCTTAAACTAAAGTTCGGAGTAGTAACATCTTTCTCCTGAGCAAAAAAATGCGAGTTTAATGCGACTAATGAACAACAAATCAGAATAAATCTTTTCATAATCAATACAATTTTAACAATTCTAATCCTTTACTAGGAAACATATTTGCTTAAAGGCAAATTTTGATTCTTTTAAAAATGGGAACAAAACCCAAACATGAAACATCTTAGGATACTCGTAGTAGTTTATCGAAATATTTTGCTCGTTCATAAAGGATTTTAACTTTTTACAATCAGGATATAGTACATCGTGAGTGCCAATGAAAACACTAATTTTTGCAAGACCAGCAAGGTTACCGTAAATTGGACTAACACAGTAATTCTTTGTATCGGAAGGGCCTGCCCATACTTTGCCGGCTAAAATCAGAGTTTCTGCATTCAAAATCGGATCTTTCTTTTGCACTTTTGCAATCTCCGGATTTGTCATAGAAACATCGAGCCAAGGAGAAATAAGAATTAATTGTTCGGGTTGAGCAATTCCATTTTCTTTTATATATTCAGCATAAGCCAAAGCCAGTCCAGCTCCAGCAGAATCGCCCATAAAAATAATGTTGTCCGAATCTGTTTCAGCCAAAATTATTTTATACAATTCATCTAGCATCGAAAAAGCATCGAGATAAGTTGAAGAAGGTGCTAATGGATAATCGGGAATTATTAAAGTACAAGCTGTTTCTCGTACAAGTTGTGCAGCAAAGTCCCAATGCCCACTGAAAATATTGTTAATATATGCACCCCCATGCAGATACAAAATTAGTTTCCCTGATTTATTTTCTTTAGGCGAAATTTTGTAAACATTTCTACAATTCACCTGATATATATCGACTTGAAATTCCTTTAAATATTTCTTAGGAATTGGTGCAGCTTCTGACACAAAATTAGCTTCTTTGAGTTTCTTCTCAATACTCCTTTTTGGTAAGAACACCCTCGCTCCTCCTTTAACATATCTTGCCATTAAACTAGGTCTTGCCTGATGAATATGGGTAATATATTTTTCGTTTTCGGATTGTGCCTGCATATTAAAATTTATAAATATTAAAACTAAAACCATTAGCGATTTTACAAGAAACGTAGAATTAGCACAATATAGGAATCTTTTAATCCATGAGGGAGCTTTGCATTGCATGCATAATGTTAGCATCTTTATAAGATTTTGTCAAATTTAATATTTTTGGTTTAATAATTGATTAGCAAACTTGCATTTTTTATTTTTTGAATTTCATTTCATGTATTGTATAGAAATTAAATAAATACCTTATTTTTGAATTATATTATTTTAGAAACTAATCAACCTAAAACATTCAGGCCATGAAAACTATAAAGATTATTTTATTATGCTGTATCTCTTTATTTGCAACGCAGTTATTAACAGCTCAAACTGCAAAAAGTGTATTTGAGAAATCCTGGCAAGGTTATTCAAGTAGTAGGTCTGACATAACAGAAAGCGGTGTCTTTATGTGCAAACAAGAGTTATATAATGTTAATTTTGATGAATCGGATAATACATTTACAGGCATTTCTAAAACAATCTTCAATCTTGAAGGGACTGAATATATGTATAAAGCCAATGTTAAAGGCACATTTTATGAAAGCGATTTTACAGTTGTTATTAAGGTAGTGAATCGCATTGATTATGACTTTTTACCAGATGGCATGTATTGGATAGACTCAGACATCAATCTCACTGTTTTTCTAGATGCTGATCATGAAGGATATTACATCATGTCGGGACAAACATCTGACCAATCGTATTCCGACGAGTTATTTTCAATTGGGAATTATCCTTATTAATTGAAAAATAAATATGGTTGTAATAGGTTTTATACTATTGAATTTGACGATTCAATTGAATGTCGGATTACTACTTATTTTATTAGCTCATTGACGATTCAATGTCCTCCTAGGGTCGGACGATTGAATGTCGGATTTCTACTTATTTTATTTGCTCTTTGACGATTCAATGTCCTCCTGAGGTCGGACGATTGAATGTCGGATTACTACTTATTTGCTCTTTGACGATTCAATGTCCTCCTAGGGTCGGACGATTGAATGTCGGATTACTAGTTATTAGATTATTGACGATTCAATGTCCTCCTGGGGTCGGACGATTGAATGTCGGATTGTATTTGTCACGTCATCTAAAAACAAAAACCAGACATTTACTGCCTGGTTTTATTTTATTTTGATCAGATTCTAATCTATTTTATTAAAATTTTCTGAGTAGCAGCATTTTGTCTATTCAATATCAAATACCAACCAGATACATAATTTTCGGTTACAATTTTCTTGGTTTGCCCAGCTGTCATATCAAAGGTAGTAATTGTTTGACCAAGTGAGTTTATAATCTTATAATTACCTTCTTCAGAAGAATAAATGTTCATAAACTCATCAGCAGGAATTGGATATGCTACAAATCCATTTCTATCTAATAACTCATCTTTTAAACCACTAAAATCAGGATCAGCAAAAACACATTCTGAAGTATCGCTACATGTTCCAACAGTTACTATTACAGCGTAATCCCCAGTTACAGTTACTGCAAGAATATCATCAGTTTCTCCATCAATTGCTGTATTATCAAAACAATTAATCCACTGATAAGTAGCATTTAGAACTTCAGTCACAGATAAGTGAGTCTGGTCTGTAGAAAGAGATACTTCTGGTACAATTTCTGGTGCCACATTTAGGTTTGTAGAAATTATAATATTACAAAACCCATCAGGAATTGTATCAATATAATTTCCAGTTTCAGAATAGACGGACGATCCAATTGTAAAAGATTCGCCAAAACAAATATTGATATCTTGGGTTTCAAAGCTATCATTACAGATTGAACCGAAATTAGCTCTAATAAGATAATTATGTGCAAAAGATGCTCCGAATGATTCGGCATTAGCCCAGGTTCCCGATGGAATTGTTGGCCAGTTTATCCAAGTCGTACCTGGAGTATAAATCCCATTAACTGTTGCGACGGAGAGAGTTGAGTCAAATTCAACAGCAGTAATAACATATTTACCAGGTTGTAGAAATTCAAATTCACTCATTGGAACGGTGTATAAACTGGCAGTATTATCTCCAAATACCAGAGTATCTGACGCGGCTACAATTTGATTTGGAACATCGCCAAGCATATCCCAAACAACTGCGGCATAAGGCTCCCCAGCATAAACATTCGTAAAATACATAGACACTGAGGTCAAAGTATCAGCCATTGTAATTTCAAATGACTGTCCCAAATATCCACCATTACCTGCTCCTATTCCCAAAGAACTAATAATATTTCCATCGTCTCTGGCATAAACAGTATCGCTTACAACTATTGATGCTGTTAATAAATTATTTGTCTGATCAAAATCCTCTTCAATAGTTAAAATAGAATATAACACTTGAAATGTATCATCATATTCTGGTAAAAAATCTGGCACACTTAAGGATAAAGTAGAAGATGCTGGCAGAGGCAAATACTCACTTAGTGCAGAATAGACCTCTTCATCTAAGGTATTAAAAACCTCTATCTGCAATGCTACGCCAGAAAAACCCATTAGTCCTTCATTTAATACAGTTGCTTGCATAGGTAAAGATGTTACCTGAGCAATTGGAATATGAGTATATTCGCTTAACGCAGTAACAGACTGAATTGATGCTTCATAATTTACTACCTGTTCAACTTGTACATCATCAATTAAAAGAACAAACATGTTATTGGAATTATTCCTAAATGCTATACGCACTGTTTGTCCTGCATAAGCAGTAAGATCAACCGAATGGTTAGTCCATGTATTTGCTTCAGATGCTATTGAAAAAATTAGAGTTGAATTTGTAACTTGATTTCCAATAACAGCAGGACCACCCATAGGAACATCTGGACTTACCATAATTCTCACTTCGTAACCATCGAGATAAGACGGATCATAAGCTACTCCATTCCAACTTAATACGCAATTGGACGAAAGAGTTATAGCTGGTGTCCACATCCAGTCATCCACTGCACCCTCAGGAGTGGACCATGAAGTGCTGAAAGCGGCAGAATCGTTTACATTATTGGCAAAATCTTCACGACGTTCCCAAGCCTCATTCACGTATGATACTGCGGTATTTGGAATACTATTGTCAACATTACGCAATAACCAACCTTCAGGAAAAGAATATGTCCCAGCACCTCCAGCCTGCGATCCCACTATCCCGTCAAAATCTTCATAAAAAATAACCTGTGAAAATGTGCTTAATGATATTAAGCTTAAAAAGAAATAAAATACTAGGTGTTTCATAAAATAATTTAATTTTAAATAAAAACACAAAGTAACCATTTTATTTTTTGTTAATATTATATATTTTCGATTTCTCACATTTTTTTTTTTGACGATTCAATGTCCTCTTGGGGTCGGACGATTGAATGTCGGATTACTACTTATTAGCTTATTGACGATTCAATGTCCTCCTGTGGTCGGACGATTGAATGTCGGATTTCTACTTATTAGCTCTTTGACGATTCAATGTCCTCCTGGGGTCGGACGATTGAATGTCGGATTTCCACTAATTAACTGATTGACGATTCAATGTCCTCCTAGGGTCGGACGATTGAATGTCGGATTTC
>CAZOHR010000121.1:5352-9965 GCA_964579045.1 uncultured Bacteroidales bacterium
AACTGATTGACGATTCAATGTCCTCCTAGGGTCGGACGATTGAATGTCGGATTTCGACTTATTAAATTTCTACCTATAAATCACAAAGTCATTAACCAGATTATCTTTCCTAGCAGTTGGTTTTTGATAGCCTTCGCTGAGTTTTTCGACATTGGTAAAAATGTATTCACGTAGTTCGGAAACTGTAATTTTGCCATCGCCAGAAAAATCGGCTTCTCCTTCTCGCAAACCTTTTAATAAGCAATAGGTAAAGATTCCATGTTCGAGGTCGCCAATTTCGAGTGCGAATCCAGTACCAGTTGCTGCGGATATTACTACTGAGCCTGTACCTTTGCGAACGTCGGCGAAATATTCTGTCATCACATCATAAGAGTTTTCCAAATCGTCGCTGCTCTCACTTCCTGGCACACTGTACATAACCACGCCCCTAGCGGCTAATACAGATTGTGCTTGCCCTGTAATTTTGGGATCGTCGGTTTTCTCATTTGTACCACCATTGTCAACTTCTGGCATATAGTCAAGTTCGCCCGAATGACAAGCATCAATTAATACAAGCTTATTACGTGCTGGAATGCCATCGATAATTCCTTCTATCAAATTATACTCAAGCCCTTTTGCTGCTGGATTGTTAAAATCTATTCCATAAGTAGCAAAATAGAAATCGCCTTTTGAATCCAATAATCCATGTCCCGAGAAATGAACGATAACTATATCGTCAACCTTGGTACTCTTAAGTTTTTCCTGTAACGCTAGAAAATTCTCACGTGTACAATTTGCACCAAATAACGAATCCACTATAATATTGTATTCTGGTTCTAACTCACTGAATACGGAGATTATCTCCCGACCATCATTTACAGTATAATTTAGATTGTATTGTGGATTTTCGTACTCTGCCACCGCCATCGAAATCACATAAACATCGGGCTTTATTCCTTCTGTAGGATTATAAAATATTTCTACACTATTTCTTAAGCTTTCTACACCAGCAGAGTTAATACACGATACTTCTATCTTGTTCATCCCCTGACTAAGCCCTACCTTTTCTTTAACACTTATAGTTTTTTGATCCGATTTTCGCACATTTTTGCCATTACTACCAAAAACTGCCACGCCGTTTACATAAACATTATAACGGTCAATAAAATATAGTGTGTCGAAGGCAGCGATTTCTAGCTCTGCAAATTCACTATCTGTGAACAGTTTAATGTTGTCCATATTTTTGATAAATATCTGTGGAGCATTGATTTTATTGTCAAAGAAGTCGATATTAAAACCAGTTTTCTCAAGTCTTTTCTCGTATGCTTTTCGATAAATAGGAACCATAGATTGATCGGCAAAAGGCAACATTTCTATAACTTTGTCGGGACGATTATACTGCAAATCGAACTGATCGAAGCTATAAGTAAACATGCCAACAGCAAAACTCACTTTTCGCGCCGCATCGGGAGTTCCCATATAATACATTTCGGGAGTTGTAATTAGATAATCCTCCTTACCTACTGGAATCACAGTACAAATCTCCTCTAAATTGCGAGAATCGAGAATCTTTATTTGATTGTCCCAGCCACCAGTAGAGATATATTTACCGTCGTCGCTAAATGCACAAGAAATTACACTTCCAGTATGTCCTTTATATTCAGCTATTGGTTCAGAGTTTTGCCAATCTGTAATACATACTTTCTTATCCCACGAAACAGAACACAGATAATCACTTATTGGACTAAACTCCAAATCCGATACAATCCAATTATGCGGTTTCAGTTTCTTCACAATTTCGCCATTGGTGATATTTACAATTGCAATTTCGCCTGTCCAAAGTCCAGCAGCTACGTGAATACCATCTGCAGACACTGCAACAGACTCAGCCTTGGCACCAAGATCTTTAATAATGCGAAGAACTGTTTTTGTGCCAACCGAATATATGTAAAGTTGTGAGTCGCGACCTACCGAAAAAACATATTTGCCATCAGCAGAGAAACACAAATCCATTACATCTCCTTTATGCTTATATGATGCATAAACAGTATTATCAGCTGCAGAGAAAATTGTAACAACACTATCATTTCCTGCTGTTGCGTAAAAATCCTCATTTACAGAAAAAGCCATGGAGTTTGTACAGCTTTCAGTATTTCTCAGAATATTCAGTTCCGATTTAAGATAATTAAAAATGTGGATTCCAGGACGCATAGAAGATATTACTGCTTCTTTACTATTTTTAGAAAGATGAACACCCGAAAGAAATGCATTATCTGGGAAAGCCACAGCCTGAAGTTTGCATTTAAACATATTGAAAATTCGCACACGTGAATCCCAATGTGCTGATGCCAGCATAAATTTCTCGCCATAAGCATCGAGCGACTCAATCGGACTTGTGCTTCCCATAAAAGTCTTTACATGAGTTCCCTCAATCGACCTAAAAACGCTAATTTCATTTGAGGCACCACAAACAACAATCTCTTTTCCATCATTTTTATACTTCACAGCAGTTGCCATAGGTGATTTTGACTGAACGTTAAAATTCTGCTTACCTGTTACCACATCCCACTCATAAAGCATTCCGTTTAAAGTCACTGAGGCCAGTTTTTTACTATCAGGACTAAAATCAGATGAACTCCACATTTGGTAACCATCAGTATATTCCATCAGCAGTTTTCCTGTTTTAATATCGAAAATTTTAATTTTGTAATCGTACGAAGAAGTAGCTAGCATAGTCTCATCGGGACTTATACAAATTGCTTTAATCTGAAATTCATTTGCTTTGATTTCATTTAATAGGCTCAGATCCTTGGCATTAAATATCTTAAGATTACCTTCGAAGTCGCCAGTGGCTAGAATTTTCCCTTTTGAGCTTATTGCAAGTCCATAACAAGCAACTTTCGACACTTTGATTTCCTTGTCGAGACTTCCATCTTTAGTATTGATAATTTTAAGTATTCCAGCATTACCAAGTATTGCAACTTTTTTCACATCTGGATAAACAGCAAGTTCGTTTATTCCATTTGTAAAACCATCCCAGCAAGCAGTTTGGTCGAAAGTTTCGAGACTCCACTCCCTCACCTTACCGTCCCATCCTGCAGAATACACTTTATCCATGTTCTTTGAGAAAACGCAAGACACCACGCCATAATCAGTACCAGCAAATTTTACAATTTCGCGACCAGTGGCATAATCCCACACAATCACGGTTTTGTCAACCGATGAGCTAACAATATATCTCCCATCATCCGAAATATCCACATCGGTAATTTGCGCTGTATGCCCCACTGGAGGCACCAGTCGGATATTTTGTGAAGCAAGCGGCAGAGTTACTGCAATAATCAGCAATGATACGAGTATAATACTTTTCATGGTCAAATATTTTTGTAAAGATAAAAAATGTGCGGCAATTTGGTGCAAAAATTTGGCCAAAAATGGGGGAATAGTGGATGAAAGTTAGCGATATTGAAGTGAAGATAAATTTGCGCCAACGGGAGATTCACCGAAGCGAGCTCGACTCAGCTACCGCAGCAACGCGCAGTAAACCGAAGCCAGCAAGACCAACTCAGCTAAGTTAAATTCGATATAGAGTGTGAACTTTATAGTTTTAATCCCCAAATATCTTAAAAACGTATTCCCTGAAGAATTCTTACTCGTACTATTTGCCCATTTTGTTTTCCAGGATTTAACAATGGCAAAGACTTGGCAACCTTTAATGCTTCGGCATCGCATTTTAAACATTCAGAAAATTCCTTTTCAATTTTTATATCCGTAACACTACCATCTTTTTCGACAATAAAACTTAGCCAACTAATACCCGATATGCTCTCATAAATATCTTCTGCTGGGAAAGTTACATTTTCTTGAAGATAAACTCTAATTTCCTGATTCCCTTCAAAAATAGTTGGCATTTGATCAACATTCTCATACACCGGATCTACTTTTCCATCCTCAGTTATACCTATATCTATCTTACCGTTAATACTTTTATTAACAGTTTTGTATGGTTTAGCAGCAAATTCATTTTCAAATAGTTCTACAGTAAAACTTAAAGTTGGATAATGAATTCTCTCAGTAGAAATTCCATTTTCAAAGTCGTCTGCTATCGAACGAGGAAAGTAAGGTTCTAGTCTTGAATAATAATCATTTAAAAAATGTTCAATTGTATCTGGATTATTATCGAATTCGCTTTTTGCTAAATCCATCTGAATTATAATTATTTCGCCATTAAGCTTATTGTCTGAAACACCTTCCATGTATCGAACATACGAAACTTGCAGACGCTCATGTCTATTTTTATTATCTACGGGCTGAGTTATACAAGGTCTAGTTTCTGAGGTATCTACAACTATAGGGTTTACTTTTTGAACTACAGTATCTTTATCAATTGGGTCTACAATCTCAAGCCTTTTGTCAGAATTTCTACAAGATAAAATAGCTAAAAAGCAGAACAGGAGACTTATCGAAGTTTTCATTTTTTTTATTTTTTTTGAAGATTCAAAATACTCCAATAATCCATATCATGAGTTATAACTAAGGCTGAACTTTGTTTTCATATTCCTTTCATTTTAAATTATGGTAAAATGCAATTAATATTAAGGTATTGCTGGTTTACTTATCAATATATTTCTATG
>CAZOHR010000122.1:0-9959 GCA_964579045.1 uncultured Bacteroidales bacterium
AAAACAAGATCCAATGGGATTATCTTGAGTTTTGGAATTTGTGATTTGGAATTTGTGTTTTGTATTTTGTGTTTTGTGATTTGTGATTTGTCACATAAGCACCAAAATACAAAAAACAAGTTCCAATGGGATTATCTTGAGTTTTGGAATTTGTGATTTGGAATTTGATTTTTGTGTTTTGTGTTTTGTGATTTGTGATTTGTGATTTGTCACATAAGCACCAAAATACAAAAAACAAGATCCAATGGGATTATCTTGAGTTTTGGAATTTGTGATTTGGAATTTGTGTTTTGTATTTTGTGTTTTGTGATTTGTGATTTGTCACATAAGCACCAAAATACAAAAAACAAGTTCCAATGGGATTATCTTGAGTTTTGGAATTTGTGATTTGGAATTTGATTTTTGTGTTTTGTGATTTGTGATTTGACCATTCTCATTTGTTTTCTTATTTTTGCAAAAATTTTGAGAAATGGTAAGAGTACGTTTTGCACCAAGTCCTACAGGTCCGCTGCATATTGGCGGAGTAAGAACCGCATTGTTTAATTATTTATTTGCACGTCATCATGGCGGGACAATGATTCTTCGTATCGAAGATACAGATCAGACCCGATTTGTTGAGGGAGCCGAGGAATATATAATGAATTCTTTAGCTTGGGCTGGAATAAAATTCGACGAAGGTATTCGCGAAGGCGGCAAATATGGACCTTATCGTCAGAGTAACCGCCGCGATATTTATGCAGAATATGCAACGATCCTTATCGAAAACGGCAGCGTTTATATGGCTTTCGACACCGCCGAAGAACTTGATGCTCTCCGCGCTGATGCTGAAGCAAAAGGACAAACCTTTACATACAATTTTGCAACCCGCATGAATCTCAAAAATAGCCTTGCGCTATCAAAGGACAAAGTTCAAACACTTCTTGATAATGCAACTCCTTATGTTTTAAGATTCAAGATGCCCGAAAACCGAATTGTTGATCTATACGACGAAATTCGTGAAGGAATAAAATTCAACACTAACGAACTCGACGACAAAGTTCTGATGAAGACAGATGGTTTGCCAACATATCACCTTGCTAATATCGTTGATGATCATTTGATGGAAATTACTCATGTTATCCGTGGCGAAGAATGGTTGCCTTCACTCCCACTCCACGCTTTACTTTACGAAGCATTTGGATGGACTGCCCCAAAATTTGCTCATCTTCCACTTATTTTAAAACCAAGTGGCAAAGGAAAACTAAGCAAACGCGATGGCGACCAGTTGGGATTTCCGGTTTTTCCAACAGAATGGCGTTCGGGCGATGATGTTTTCCGTGGTTATCGCGAAGACGGATATTTCCCCGATGCATTTATAAACATGCTAGCAATGTTGGGCTGGAACCCAGGAACTGAGCAAGAAATATTCAACATGGACGAACTTATTTCTGCATTTTCACTCGACAGAGTTGGTAAAAGCGGAAGCCGTTTCGATCCCGACAAAACAAAATGGTTCAACCACCAATATCTAATTAAAAAATCGGACGAAGAATTGGCTGAATTATTTATGCCTATAATAAAAGAGAAAGGTATAAATGCTTCCTTGGAACAGCTAGTAAAAATCTGTGGCATGCTAAAAGACAGAGTTCATTTTGTAAGTGAATTATGGAACGAAGCAAATTTCTTTTTCGAAGCTCCAGCAGAATACGACGACAAATTTCTGAAAAAAGCTTGCAAAGAAGACACTGCCGAGTTAATGGAAAAACTCATTTCGATACTTGAACCACTCGACGATTTTAGCTCTGCAAATACCGAAGCAGCAGTAAAAGCATGGCTCGAAGACGCAGAAATTGGTTTTGGCAGGGTAATGTCACCATTCCGCCTCGCATTAGTTGGCGCTGGCAAAGGGCCTCATGTTTTCGATATAACTGAAGTTATTGGTAAGGTGGAAACTTTGAGGAGAATAAAAAATCTCATTAAAATTCTATAGTTTGTAGAATTGTTAAGGAATCCAAAACATGGTTCTATAAACCTTTGTTGAATATCTTTACTTTTTTCGTAATTTCTTTTTGCAAGGCTTTCAAATTTAGATTTTCCTCTAAAATCATTTCTGGCCAATCCGAAATACTAATCTCATCGAAATATATCAAACTCTTAAATGCATGTAGCAGATTTCGGCTTGTGTATTTTAACTTGTAAAAATCCAGTATTTCCTTTATGGTGTATTTTTTAAGAATGAAGTAAATATCAATAAAATCTTTAGATCTTGTGCCATTTCCAGCAATTGCATTTAACTTCATTGCGGCAATATCTCCAATAGATAATAAGCTTATCCCATTATCAGTTAACACATTCCCAACTACTGGATACTTATGGCTTAATAAATCTACTTTAATCCCGTTTATACTCCCTTTTAAAGTATTCGTAGAGAAATAATCTGCAACAAAGTTATAATTCTGCTCTAAAAACTCGAGCAATTCATTTACGTCAAAATCATGTAGTGTAAACAAACTCAAATTAAAAGATTTTCTATGACCAAAGTAAAAGGACAAAGCAGTACCACCAACAAGATGAAATTCTTTTAACACAGTTTCTGCCTGCAATTTTTTTAATAATTCCAGTGTGTCTGACGCAACCGTATTTGTGAATAACATCTAAAGTTCTTTTTAGGGATTTTGAAAAATATACTAAGCCAATTTAAAGTCTTTTTATCAAGATTTCCTGCCATAACAATTTCCTGTTTAACTACTTCCAAACCGTAAAAATTGATTACTTTTTTAATTTCATCAAAATCACCCAGTGAAAAGACTCGTTCAATTATAAGTCGTCTTAATGATTCATCATCAGCTAATGCTAAATCTACATCCCAAAACAGACGAGCCGGTAATTGACTGATTAAATCTTGATTTTTCATTCTAGGATCTCTTATTTTTACAAATATAATGATTTTTAATTAAACTTGAGCTGTCTATTTTCGTGATTATTAAACTAAGAGTATGAATTTAATATTTTGCAAATGACTATATTACTACATAGTGACATCCTGTAAATTGACTAACTACAAACGATTTGACTAAAAACTCACCGCATCGCTTTCAACTTCGAACTTCGAACTCCGAACTTCCAACTTCCCCATTCACCCCCTTATTTATCCTGTTCACCGAAATCAAATTTAGCGAGATTTTCGATTTGAATACTTTTGACACCGTAAAAGTTTTTTGAAGTGCTAAACAATCGTATTAATAAATTGTTAAACATGACAAATAAAACTTTTAAAACTAAAATAGTTTTTTAGTTTTGCAAAAATTAAAAAAATGGATACTCGTTTAAGGATATTAAAAGAAGCCGGGCTCATGTTTTCCAGATATGGCATTCGTAGTATCACTATGGATCATATTGCAAACGAACTTGGAATCTCAAAAAGAACTCTTTACGAAATATTTGCCGACAAAGACGATCTTGTATCTCAAGCAATTGCCGAAGGAGCAAGCGCACACAAAAAATTATGTTTCAAGATTGTTGGAGAAAGTGACAATGTTATAGAAGCTATTTTTAAAATCGGCAAGCTAAACACAGATATGTTTGGCAAAATGAATCCCTTATTTTTCGATGATCTTAAAAAGTTTCATCGGGAAATATATCACAACATTCATCAAAAAGGAGAATTAAGAGACTACAGCCTTACCAAATCTTTGTTTGAGAGAGGCGTATCCGAGGAGGTCTTTTCGGACAATCTTAATATGGAAGTTGTGAACCTTTTTGCACATAAAATTATTGATATTATCCATTCGCAGGATTTTAGCGAATATAAACCCGAAGAAATTAACAAATCTGTTCTTCTTCCATATTTTTATGGAATTGCAACGGAAAAAGGCAGAGAATTAATAACAAATTATTTAAAAGATTTTAATTTACAAAGATGAGAATTCGTATTTCTATTATTTTGATTTTAAGTCCTTTGCTATTTTATGCACAGGATGTAGTAAAGATGTCATTCACACTTGAAGAAGCACAGAATTATGCGCTTGAGAATAGTTTGAAGGTAAAAAACGCAAAAATTGACGCTCAGATTACTGAAAAAACAATTTGGGAAACTATCTCGATAGGGTTACCACAAGCTAATGGTAGTGTAAACTATTCAAATATTTTTAAAGTTCCCGAAATGAGTTTCGGCGGTTATGTAGATTGGGGAGCAATGGATCCGATGTCGTATATCACACCAATGGATGTTTTTGCAAATTATGTTGAAGGAGAACCTATTCAACTTGGTGTTAAGCAAAATATAACTTGGGATATTACGGTAAACCAAATAATTTTTAATGGAGAATATCTAGTTGGATTGCAGGCACTGAAAACAATGCGTAAAACATCTGATGTTCTACTCGAAAAAGCAGAAGCAGACACAAAAGATTTGATTAGCGAAACCTATATCCTAGTTCAAATACTTGAGGAGAATAGATTAATCATCGAAAGATCTTTAAAAAATACCGAAAGTCTTCTAGTCGAAATGGAAGCTACCAATAAAGCAGGATTTCTTGATAAAACCTCTGTTGATCAATTTCGATTAACCTCACATAATTTAACCAATGCTGTTTCAACTATTGAGAAACAAATTCAGACAATGAAGTTGCTGCTTAAATACCAAATGGGCTTGGATATTAATCAGGAAATTATCTTAACTGAATCTGCCGATGATATATTATTAAAAATTGATGCTAACAAACTTTTACTGCAGCCATTTAACATTGAGAACAACTTAAATTACCGCATGTTAAATATTCAGGAAGAAAGCGCAATGTTAACTCTAAAACGACACCAATCGCATGTTCTACCATCTGTTGTAGCGTTTTATCGTCATCAAGAGCAGATGAAAACTGCCGATTTTAATTTTTCCAATCCAAACATGGTAGGTGTTACTGTTTCTGTTCCTATTCTTAGTTCTGGAGGAAGGTGGGCACGAACCGAAAAGGCAAAACTCGAACTTATCAAAGTTCAGAATCTTAAATATGATATCGAGAGCGCACTTACAATGCAGGTTACACAAAATCGAAATAATTTTATCACATCAAATCAAAAATATTTGTTGCAAAAGGAAAATCTGCAACTTGCTGAATCAATCTACGACAACACTCTTATTAAATTTAAAAACGGAACAGCATCAAGTTTGGAATTAACTCAAGCACAAAATCAAATGCTTACTGCACAAACAGGATGCTATAATGCAATTTTAGAATTGCTACAAGCAAAAAATAATTTAGACAGCGCACTTAATAATTACTAAAATAAAGAAAGAATAGTGATGAAAGCAATTAACAAATATTTCGCAATTATAATTATTGCAGCATTGGTCACTTCATGCGGAAGTGAAAGCGTAGAAGACATCAAATCACAGATTAAATCGAAGAAAGATGAGATTTCGCAACTTAACAAAGAGATTGTTGATTTGCAGAAAAAGCTAAAGCAACTAGATCCAACAATTGTTGATTCGGCTGGTATAGTTAAAGTTGATGTAAAGAAGATTGGTTCTGAGGTTTTCTCAAAACAAATTGTAATTAACGGACATGTTGAAGCGGTAAAACAAATCAATATAATCCCCGAAATTCCAGGAATGATTCAAAAAATTTATGTTGAAGAAGGTCAGTTTGTTTATGCAGGACAAAGTCTATTCAGTTTAAATACTGCTGTAATGCAGAGTCAGATGGAAGAATTAAAGAAGCGTTTAGAACTTGCTACAACAGTTTACGAAAAACAGAAAGAGCTTTGGGATCAGAATATTGGATCAGAAATTCAGTTTCTACAAGCCAAAAACAATAAAGAATCACTTGAAGAATCTATTCAGACTCTAAAGTTTCAAATGAGTAAAGCAACTGTTGGCGCGCAGTTCTCGGGAGTTGTTGATAAGATAAATCTTAAAGAAGGCGATATGGCACAAGGAGTTGTTATGATTCTTGTTAGTCTGGATAAGATGAAAGTTTTAGCCGACATTTCCGAGGCTTACCTCTCTGGAGTAAACAAAGGTGACTCTGTAAAGATAACATTTCCTGCTTATGATGAAAGTGTTTATTCAACAATCATTCGCACTGGAAATTTGATAAACCCAGACAGTAGAACCTTTGTTGTAGAAGCAAGAATTGACAACAACAAGGGAAAATATAAACCTAACCTAATAGCAGAACTTGAACTCACTGAGTATTCAAATGATAATTCGATTATTGTACCCTCAAATGTTGTAAAACAAGACCTTGCCGGTCATTATTTTGTTTTTGTTGTTGAGAAAAATGAATCTGGCAAAAATGCTGCAGTAAAAAAGGAAGTTACTTTCGATTATGCTAGCGACGGGCAAACTATGATTTCTAGTGGACTTAAAAAAGATGATGTTGTAATCATCAAGGGTTATGATATGGTATCAACAGGGACAGAAGTAATTATCAACTCCAGCAAATAAAATAATTATGAGCACTATAGAAAAAGCCAAAGAGGTTGTCCGCAATTTTGGGATGACAACCTGGGCAATTAACAATAAAACAACCGTTTTTCTAATTACAGGAGTTATTCTCGTTTTCGGGATGATTTCCTATGTAAGTCTTCCAAAAGAACTATTCCCAGATATTACACCTCCATATATCATGGTTCAGACCGTGTACATGGGTAATCCGCCCGAAGATATCGAGAATCTTATTACTCGACCTTTGGAAAAAGAACTTGAATCAATAAATGGTATTAAAACTATCAGCTCTACCTCATCACAGGATGCTTCAATGATTTTTATTGAATTTAATCCCAATGTTGAATTAAAAGAAGCCAAACAAAATGTAAAAGATGCAGTTGACAAAGCAATGGCAGAATTACCCAAGGATTTGACTTCTGACCCAATGGTTAGAGATATTGACTTTTCAGAGTTTCCAATTCTTAACATCAACATGTACGGCGATTATAGTCTCGAAGAATTAAAGCGCTATGCCGAATTGCTGGAAGAAAGAATCGAACCTGTTTACGAGGTTTCTAAAGTAAATATTCAGGGGATTACCGACAAGGAGGTAAAAATTGAAATTGACGCAAATCTGATGATGTCAAGAGGCATTTCTTACTATGATGTTGAAAGTGCTATCAAGAATGAAAACATCTCAATGTCGGCTGGCGAAATGGTAATTGACAGCACGAGGTATGCTTTACGAGTAATCGGAGAATTTGAATCTCTCGAAGAAATCGAAGGAATAATCGTCAAACATGAAAACGACGACATAGTTTATTTGCGCGACATTCTTAAAACTCCGATAAAGCTTTCCTATATGGAGAGTACTAGTATTACACGACTATTCGGACATCCAGTAATTTCGTTGCAGGTAATTAAAAAAGGTGGTGAGAATCTACTATCAGCAACAGCGCAGATTGAGGTAATTCTAGCAGATGCAAGAGAAGAAAATCTTATTCCAGAAGACCTTAAAATACAGGTTACTAACGATCAAAGCGAAACTGTAAAAATGCAGCTAAGCAATCTCGAAAACGGTATGATTATGAGTATGATATTCGTAATCGGAATTTTGTTTTTCTTCCTTGGAACGCGTAATTCCCTAATTGTGGGTATTGCAATTCCAATGTCAGTATTTATGTCATTCATCGTTTTCAATTTAATTGGTTACCGTATAAATATGATTGTGCTTTTCTCACTCATTCTTGCTCTAGGGATGCTTGTAGATAATGCTATAGTTGTAGTTGAAAATATTTACAGATTTATTGATTTAGGTTATTCTAAAAAAGAAGCTGCAAAACTAGCAACTGGTGAAATCGCAATTCCAATCATTTCTTCCACTGCTACAACATTGGCAGCATTTGTACCATTCCTTTTTTGGGATTCAATGGTCGGAGAGTTTATGAAATTCCTTCCTATTACTCTTATCGTAGTACTCTCCTCATCCTTATTTGTCGCATTAGTAATCGTCCCAGTTTTTTCATCTTCATTCGTAAAAAAAGAAAGACAAAAACCAAGTCTAAAACGTGGGTTACTTGTAAGTCTTGGTTTTGGCGTTGTTTCACTAATTCTAATGCAAAACTTTATCGCTGGGCTCAACATCTTTATTTTCAGTGTGGCGCTTACAGTCCTCAATGTTTACCTACTCGACCGGTTTAACATTTGGTTTATGGATGTTGCATTAGTAAAACTAGAAAATGCATACGACAGATTAATCAGATTCTCCATTCGCAAAAAGAACCCATATTATCTCACGGGTGGAATTTTTGTGGTTTTAATCTTTACACTTTCTTTCTATTTTATAAGTAAGCCTAAAGTAGAGTTTTTTCCTAACAACGATCCTTCATATATCAACATTGAAGTTGAACTACCTATCGGTACAGACATCGCAGTTACAGATGCTTTTATGAAGAAAATGGAGACCGATGTAATTAATCTTTTAGGCAACGACACAGTAATTATTAAGTCTGTGCTTACCAATGTAGGAGCGGGTGCTGTATCTGAAAACGCTGGAGGTGGATCGGGTGGACAACTTCCAAATAAAGGTATGATTACAATTAATTTTATAAACTCTGAAGATAGAATGGGGATTAGCACAAAAGTGCTTATGGCAAACCTTCAAACTTCATTGACAAATAAATACCCTGGGGTTGTTATTACAATATCCAAAAATTCAATGGGTCCTCCAACTGGTAAGCCAATTAATCTAGATGTTTCAGGTAAAGATTATCCTACAATTCTTGAATATACAGATAGCATTACGGCTTTAATAAATCGCTCAGGCATTGATGGAATAGAAGGTTTAAAGATTGATTTACAAACTGGTAAGCAACAATTAATTATTGAGATCGACCGTGATCAAGCTAGACAATTAGGATTATCAACAATTCAAATCTTTGGAACTATTCGAACCTCTTTATTCGGAAGTGAAGTTACCGACTTTAAAGAAGGTGAAGATGAATATCCAATAATGATAAGAATGGATGAGGCAAACAGAAACACTCTTGAATCTGTGATGAATCAGAAAATCACATTCCGAAACACAAAAGGTAGGATAGTTCAGGTCCCAGTTTCTGCAGTTGCAAAAGTTTCTTATACTACAACATTTGGTGCGGTTAAAAGGAAAGATTTAAAGCGGACAATTACACTCTATTCTAACATTAAAGAAGGCTATAACGCAAATGAAATCAATCAGCAGATTAAAGACCTGATTGAAACTTACGATGCACCAGAACATCTCCAGTCTTGTAAAGTTGATTTTACTGGTGAACAACAAGAGCAACAAGAATCAATGGATTTTATGATGATTGCAATGATTGTTGCTATTGCGCTAATAATGATAATTCTTGTTGCCCAATTTAATTCAATCGTCAAACCTTTAATCATTATGGCAACGGTTCTGTTTAGCACAATCGGTGTTTTTGGAGGACTAGGCATTTTCCAAATGAACTTTATTGTAGTTATGACTGGTATTGGTATTGTTTCGTTGGCAGGGGTTGTGGTTAATAATGCAATTGTACTTATTGACTATATTGACTACCTAAAGAACCAGAAAAAAGAAATACTAGGAATACATGAAGACGACTCTATCCCAACAGAAATAGCTGCCGAGTGCATTGTAAAAGCTGGTAAAACACGTTTACGTCCAGTGCTTTTAACTGCGATCACCACTATCTTAGGATTGGTACCAATGGCACTAGGTATGAACATTGACTTTATTGGATTGATAACCAGATATGAGCCAG
Organism: uncultured Bacteroidales bacterium; assembly: GCA_964579045.1. Classification (GTDB taxonomy): domain Bacteria; phylum Bacteroidota; class Bacteroidia; order Bacteroidales; family ML635J-15; genus Bact-19. The sequence goes on from CAZOHR010000122.1 coordinate 9,694, forward strand.
ATTTCTACTTCGGTGGTGATATGGTAAATATGTGGGGACCATTAAGTTGGACTGTGATTTTTGGTCTTACTTTCGCTACTTTCCTTACTTTAATTATGGTGCCAGTACTTTATCAGGTGGCAGCTAGAGCAAAGCAATGGGGACGAAAGAAACTCGCAAAGAAGTAATACTATTTCACTCTCAAAAATATGATTAGCCCCGAAAGGGGCTTTTTCATTTTAATAATCTTTGATTTGCGTCGAAAGTAGTAGCGTTAGGCTTTATAG
>CAZOHR010000123.1:0-9925 GCA_964579045.1 uncultured Bacteroidales bacterium
AGCCAGAATTCAGAGTTCTCAACATAAAATAGATCGAACCATAATTAAGAAGTCCAAGAATTACTCCCAACAACCATGTTCTTAAATTTAGAAAACCTTTAAATACTTTGGGCTGTACAACAGTAATAATAAGACCAGTTAGCAGAGCAACAAAGAATAGAGTAGCCGAGAAAAGCGACGACATTGAGTCATTGATGTACTCTTCTTTAGCATAGATTAATATTGAGTTCTCGCATCCCATTCCAAAAAACAGAATAATCGGCAAGAAAACTGCCCAGAAACCAGCTTTTACCTTTCCGGCTTGTTTCTTATAAACACTCATTACAACGGCAGCTAAGGCCAGAAAAATGCAGATTATTTTTAACGGTCCTGAGCTTTCGTCAAAAACCAAAATTGAAAATACCATTGGAATAACAACAGCCATCTTTGCAGAAACGGTAGTTATCGACATTCCAGCAATACGAGAAGATTTACCGACAATAAAAAACAAAACTATCAGAAGAATTCCCTGAATAACACCCAAAACTATCCAATCAGATGCTATAATTTCTTTTATAGGGAAAGACCCATGAAGAATAAACCCGAAAGTAGATGCAATTAAATAATTGATTATTATAGGATTTATAAGCGGGGTTTTCGACTTGTCAATAAATTTAAAAGTGACATAAATGCCAGTTGCGGAGAGTATACTCAGGATTAACCAGGTCATAGTATAAAAAAATAAGGGGCTTCGCAGCCCCGGTATATTTTACATTTTAAGTCTCTTTTCGATTTCCTCGAGATCAATCTTAAAACGTTTATCAGTTTCGATAAGATTATTTACAGTTTTGCAAGCATGAAGGACAGTTGCATGGTCTTTACCACCGATTGAAGAACCAATAGAAGCCAACGAAGCCTTAGTCATACTTTTAGCAAAATACATTGCAATCTGTCGTGCCTGTACAATTTCTCTTTTGCGAGTTTTAGATCCTAATAAATCTACTGGCATTGAGAAATAATTACAAACTACTTTTTGGATATAATCAATTGATATTTCGCGTCGTGTACTCTTCACTAATTTGTCGATCATATCTTTGGCAAGCTCCATTGTAATCTCTTTCTTGTTCAGTGTAGACTGAGCTAATAAAGATACCAATGCGCCTTCGAGTTCGCGAACATTATTAGTTATATGAGATGCAATATACTCCAGAATTTCTTCTTTTATAACTATTCCATCTTTGTATGTTTTCTTTTTTAGGACTTTAATTCTTGTTTCAAAATCTGGCTCCTGCAAGTCTGCAGACAATCCCCATTTGAATCTAGACAAAAGCCTCTGTTCCATTCCATTAAGCTCAACTGGTGGTTTATCAGATGTTAATACCAACTGTTTTCCATGTTGATGTAGGTGGTTAAATATATGGAAGAATACTTCCTGAGTACCTTCTTTCTTAGCAAAATATTGAACATCATCAACGATAAGAACATCAATCATTTGGTAGAAATGAATGAAGTCGTTGCGATTGTTGTTTCTAGTAGCTTCCATGTATTGTGTCAGAAACTTGTTTGCATCTACATACAATACAACTTTTTCTGGCATTAACCTTTTAACTTCAATTCCAATAGCTTGTGAGAGGTGAGTTTTTCCTAAACCAGAACCTCCATAAACAAAGAGAGGATTAAATGCAGTACCACCCGGATTTTGAGCAACTGCATAACCAGCAGATCTAGCTAAGCGATTACATTCTCCTTCAACAAAATTATCAAATGTATATTCAGGGTTTAGATGTGGGTCAACGTGAACCTTTTTTATTCCAGGGATTACAAAAGGATTTACAATAGTGTTAGCTTCAAAATCCAATGGCATCTGAACAGGACGATTAACCAATGGTGTTTTATCCCTTGCAGGAATCTTAAGAGTGTAAGGTTTTTCTGAATTTGAATTATTCTCCATTATTACATGGTACTCGAGTTTCGCATCTGGTCCTATTACCTTATGCAATGTCTTTTTTAATAAATCGAGAAACTGCTCCTCAATAAATTCATAGAAAAAAGTACTCGGCACCTGAATAGTTAAAACATTTTCAGTAATATCCAGTGGGATAATAGGCTCGAACCATGTACGATAACTGTTTTTTGGAACATTATCTTTGATGATTTGCAAGCATCTTTCCCAAATTTCTTCACACCTTTTCACCATTTACAATATCTTTATTATTCTACAATATCTGTTCAATCTTAAAAGCGCTGCAAGTTTTCATTTTTTTTTCATAGAAAAAAACTTTTTTCCTATTGTTTATTAAAAAAATTCAGTTTTTCAGTTTCACTTTTTCATAATAAAACAAAATTTAACACAAATATAACCTTCTGATTTCCAGTTACTTATCTGATAGTAAAATTATGTTTCCACATCCGTCTTATTGCCACACTTAACAATGGTTAAAAATAGTAATAAATATTCTCTCTCAAAACATTTTTTCACTTTTTTTTGATTTTTTTTATTTGGTGTTCATAATTGCTACATTATCAGATAATAATGGACGTTATTTCTATTTTTAGTTCTGATTTTCGACCATATCTTTTTATGTATCAGATATTTAGTATTTCATGCGATTTTTAGCTATCCTGAAAATCAGTCAGTTATATTTTTTAGCAACATCCTATTGCCCATTTCTACTTGATTTTTTTCTACTATTTTCCATAAAATTTAACATTTATATGTTTGAAAATCGTATTAAACAAGCGATGTTTATAAATCTTGAAGCGAAAATGTGCTAACTATTGATAATAAAATTAATTTTACACAAAGCTTACAAAAAAATGAAACATACTATTTGTGTATTTTGCAGTTCAAGTGAGGATTTGGATAAAAAGTATTATGGTGTAGCCGAAGAATTAGGTAAATTTCTAGGCTTACATAATTACGATCTTATTCATGGGGCTGGAACAATTGGCTTGATGGGTGTCTTAATGAAATCTGCTGTTGCAAATGGATGCAAAGTCACAGGTGTTGTCCCAGAACGACTTAACAGAGAAAACATCGTATCCGCAGATCACCAAACTCTAATAATTACTGCCGACATGAAAGACAGAAAAGAGTATATGCGAGCTAATGCTGATGCTTTTATTGCACTCCCAGGAGGTTTTGGTACTCTCGAAGAACTTATGGAAGTCATAACTTTAAAGCAGCTCAAATATCACACTAAACCAATTGTTATCGTAAACCCATTTGGATTTTACGATAAGCTTCTGATGCAATTCGACACCTTTTTCGATGAGAAATTCACTATCAATTCATACCGCGACTTGTATTTTGTGACAGAAAACCTAAAAGATGCAATTGCCTACATAGAAAATTATCAACCTGGAAATATTTACGATAAATATTTAAGAGAATAAAGTAAATCAGTAGAAATTTCGTAAAAAATAGCGCCAACAAATATGACAAATCCTTTTCCACCCGAAATCTATTTAGCTCGAACTAAATTCCGTGAATCTGATGATCGTGGTGATTATTTTCGCGATCAAACAGCAATTATCCATTCAACAGCCTTTCGTAGGCTAAAAAACAAAACACAGGTTTTCTTTGCTCCAGAAAACGACCACATCTGCACCCGAATTGAACATGTTTTACATGTAGCAACTATCGCAGCCACTATTTGCAAAGGGTTAAACAAATATGGATGGGAACTCGACATTGACATGGCTTATGCAATTGGAATGGGTCACGACCTTGGTCATACACCATTTGGTCATGCAGGCGAAAAAGCTTTAAACAAAATTTTGGGTGGCAATAATGCTTTTATTCACGAAATAAATTCGTATCGCCAAGTTGAATATCTTGCAAACAAAGGCAAGGGACTAAACCTCTGCTATGGAGTTAAAGATGGTATTATTTGTCACAATGGTGAAAAGGATGAGCAATCTCTTAGACCTTCTACTAACATAAATATTCTTGATGAAATTAGAACTAGAAAAGTAATTTCGACTAGTTACGAAGGCTGTATAATGAGATTCTCAGATAAAATTGCATATTTGGGAAGAGATATCGAAGATGCTTTTGTTGCAGGTTTCATTTCTGAAAAAGACATACCTGCAGACGTAAAATCGCTTTTGGGTGATAGAAATGGACGAATTATTAACTCGCTAATTGTGGATATAATTGAAAGCTCGAAGAATTCTGAATATGTGGCATTTTCTGACAAAACCTACGAATCGGTAACTAAGCTCAAACGCTTTAATTACAAAATGATTTACCAACACCCCGATTTGCAGAAATATGACAGATTCTGCGATAATATTATCGCATCGTTATTTAGTCATCTTGTTAATTTGATTGAAAAATACGAATTTGATTTCCCAAAATACTCTGAATCTGGTATTGAATTAGATAAAAACTTTGGAGATTATCTCGAGGGGATGTTTAACTTCTACATGAATTCAAAAGACAACTATCTTCAGATTGTTACAGATTATGTTTCGGGCATGACAGACAGTTTTGCGCTTGAATCAATTAAACAAATTACAATACCTAAACCTATTCATTTTAATTGATGAGTTTTGAAACTAAAATATTGATTGATCTTGTATTAAAGTCAGAAGCAGACTATCAAAACTTTAGGTATAGTCTTGAAAAATCTCTTTCAACATTAAGTTTGCCTGAACGCAAAAAGCTTTTAATTTGTGCAACTGAACTAATTCAGAATAACTATATACACAACAATGCTAGTGAATTAAAAATCTCGATTTATCGAAATCCACTGCAAACAATTATCGAATCGACTCAGTTCCTAATCAAAGATGATTGTGAAAAGATTAAAGAACATCTACTATTAATTAATAATACAGAAATTCCAATACTCCAACAACAAAAAACAGAAAATATTAAAAAATCTTCAGAGAAATTGGAAGGTTCTCCAGGTAATGGACTAATTTTATGCAGATTAAAGTCTGGCAACACAATCGATTTTAAAATTATTAGCGAAAAGAAAGATGTATTTCAAACTGTTATCATAATTAAAACATAAAGTCATGGAAAAGAAAATTGATGCTGGAACAAAAACTCCAGAAGTTACAATTAACAGCGAAATAGGACTAGTTAAGTTAAAAGGAGTAATTATTCCTGAAAACCCTCTAATATTTTTTGGAGAACTAGATGGATACATTGACTTGTGTTTTAAAGATTCTAACTCACTTGTACTTGATTTAGATTTGGAGTACTTTAATACGGGTGCAGCAAGATATCTGTATGATATTTTCAAAAAGCTAAAGCAGAAAAGCAATATTTCGGTATTATGGCATTACGAATCTGATGATGAAGACATACACGAAAGCGGACTTGAATTTCAGGAGTTGTCAGGTTTAAAATTCGATTTTATAATTAAATAAACGATAATCAAATTTTCAAGTGTTGGATATATTTGTGATAAAAGGCACAACCAAAAGCTTTACTATTTTCCGTTAAATAATACGCCAACTTTCTTAGCGTACCTCAAGCAAAAATCATCTGTTTTTTTCTGTTTAATTGCTAAAACCCTTAAACTGAAAATAAATGATAAATATTCGAGATAGTTTTGCGTCTTAATCGAGGATATTTTTGTTTCAATTTTATTATCATTAAGATATTTTTCAATTACCTGTTGATTTATTAGACTACCCTCATCGTAAGGATGGAAATAAAAAACAATACCGTTATTATCCTCGCTAAATACTGCATCTGCAAGCTCTTTATCTACATAGCCCAATAAAAAAATACCTTGAATCTCGATTGGAAAAATTGGAATATCCGTTTGTTGAGCAATCATGCAGTAAATTAAAGAAATTGTTGGTGCAATATATTTTTTATAGCTTAGATTACCAGTGATACTAAGATATTCATGATTAAACTCTCCAACTGGATATTTTTTAAATTTTAATTCCTCAAAAAGCACTCGATTTATAACTTTAACTTTCTCAATTCCAGTAAGTTGTGGATTTAGTTCAATCCAAACATTTCTAAGAATAGTGTCAAAATTTGCTTCAATCTGATTTACATCTACATCTCTATTAAAATATGTTTCAAGTAAAAAGACTCCTTCGGCAAGTTGTGGATCAGGTTTTGAAAGATACTTCTTAAGTTTAGCTTCAAACTTCTCAAAGAATATTTCGTCTAATAGTCCCTCCGATCGCTCAATTCCAAGGTTATTTGATGAAAATGAATGATAATTCTCTAGGTAAATCTTAAAGAACTCACCATTCTGCATAATTTTATCTTTAACAAGCTCATAAACTTTTACGTCTGGGTCTTCAAGCAGACGAAGCAACGAAACTATTTCATTCTTATTCAGTGTCACCATCTTCTGTTCTTATAACTTTATTAACACCTTTAATTCTAATAATTCTCGCCATCAAATCTTCCAAATCTTGCGCGTCGTGAACATACAGCTTGATATCACCATAGAAAACTCCATCTTTTGTTTCAAAACTTAGGTTTTTCATATTGACGTCTGCCTCCTGAGAGATTGCCTTTGTAATATTGTAGAGTATCCCAACCTTGTCCATTCCTTCAATTCTAATACCTACCAAAAATGAGAGTAACTTGTAGCTCGACCACTTTACCGTCATAATCTTATCTCCCTGCTTAGCTGCCAAGCTATTTAGATTAGGACAGGTTTTTTTATGAATAATTACAGAGTTATTGGGGTTTATGTACCCAGCAACCTCATCGCCAGGAATAGGATTACAACAAGTTGCTAGTGTAAATTTCTTATTATCAATATCGTCGATTACAAAGGTATTTTTTTGATCAAGTCCCTTTTCTGTTTTCGGCTTGGAAAATGAAAGTTTCCAATACTTTGCAAAGATGCTTTTCTTATTAAGAAGTTGTTTTTCGAGATCATCAATCTGAATTACACCTGTTCCAATTTTCCTATAGAACTCTTCTTTGTTTGGTGTATCGTACATTTCACGAAGCTCTTTAAACAGCTTGTGATTCATGTTTAATTTAAGCTCTCTAGCTTTTTTTATAAACTGGTCTTGGCCTAATTCTATACTGTTTAGCCTCTCAGCCTTGAGCGAACTTTTGATTTTAGATTTCGCTTTAGTTGAGACAGCAAAATTTAGCCATTCACGCAATGGGGCTTGCTTGTCGGATGTGAGAATTTCTATCTGATCGCCACTATGTAAAACTTGAGAAAGAGGTTGCAACTGGTGGTTTACTTTTGCAGCAATGGCTTTATTGCCAACTGCTGTATGAATCTCATAGGCTAAGTCTATAACTGTAGAACCTTTAGGCAATTTCTTAATTTCTCCTTTGGGAGTAAAAACGTAAATCTCAGTTGTAAAAATATTCAGTTTAAAATCATCGAGAAACGATAATGAATCTACCTCGCTATTAGAGAGATTTTGCTTTAATGTTTCGATAAGTACATCTAGACTTCCCGACGACCCCTTCTCATTTGTCTTATACTTCCAATGCGAGGCAAGTCCTTTTTCGGCAATATCATCCATTTTACGACTTCGAATCTGCACTTCAACCCATTTACCTCTTGGACCCATAACAGTTACGTGCAACGCTTCATAACCATTAGCCTTAGGATTTTTTACCCAATCTCTAATTCTTTGTTCGTGATGCGGATAAATATCTGTTACGAGAGACATAATATGATAACAACGAGCTCGAGCTTTATTGTCTAAGAAGTTATCGTCGTGATCAAAAACTATTCTAATTGCAAACAAATCGTAGATCTCCTCAAATGGGATATTCTTTGTCTGCATCTTATTCCATATAGAGAAAATGGATTTAAGCCTACCTTTGATGGTACAACCAATTCCTTCTTTGGCTAAAACCTGTGTCAAAGGATCTATTATCTCCTGAATATAGGTATTACGCTCTTCTTCCGTTTCTTTAAATTTACGATTTATCTCTCTATAAATGAGAGGATGTTCATATTTAAGTGCTAAATCTTCGAGTTCTGTTTTTAATGAATATAATCCTAGTCGATGAGCTAATGGAGCATATAAAAATCCTGTCTCACTTGCAATTTTCACCTGCTTGTATTCTGGCATTGAATCCAAGGTTCGCATATTATGGAGTCTGTCGGCAAGCTTAATAAAAATCACCCTTATATCCTGCGACATTGTCATTAGCATCTTGCGGAAATTCTCTACTTGCAATGAAGCATCTTTATCTAGAACATTAGATATCTTTGTTAATCCATCAACCATTCCGGCAATGGTTGGTCCAAATAATCTGTCAATATCAGTAAGACTAAAATCTGTATCTTCCACAACGTCATGCAACAAAGCACTTGCAATTGATTTTGGCCCTAAGCCGATTTCTTGTGCGACAATCATTGCAACAGCAATAGGATGGGTAAAATAAGGCTCTCCAGATTTTCTGCGCATTTTGGAATGAGCTTCATTTGCCAAATCGTATGCACGCCTTATCAGGTCGCGATCTTCATCAGTTTTTACACGTTTACTAACCTTCAGCAGCTCTTCGTACTGTTCTTCAATCCATATTTTTTCCTGTTGACTAAGGCTCATAGTTTTATAAATCAGTAATCTTTTATGTTCAGATTACTAGCTTACAAAGATAATAATTAATTAAAATATTACTCAACCATCATAAAGAAAGTTCCAGTTTTCAGATATTCTTTATTCTTGTGGTCGTAGTACCGAACCAAATATGTGTAAACTTGTGCAGGAGCAATTGAATAATTAAGACTTCCGTCCCAGCCTTCGAACGAGTCTTGAGTTCTGAATATTTCGAGTCCCCATTTGTCGTATATAACAAACTCATAAGGCTCTTTCTGAGCAAAAGAAACTACTGGTTTGAATTCGCGGTTTTCCTCTTCGTATGAGGTTAGATTAAATGCATTTGGAAACCACACAACTGGCTCATGATAAACACAGGAGACATTTGAGCGGCTTACTCCTTGATTGGTGCTATAGGTATGACCAACATTTTCATACGCTTCAACATAGTAGCAAAACTTATTTGTCATATACACCTTTCTATCGTGACAGTAATCAACGTACCAAGCAATATCATAACTATAACTAAGATCTCCAGAAGTGTTAACAGCAATCTCAGCACCTACATCGTCAAAATATCTGTATATCCGATAATTAAAAACTCCATTTTCCCATTCTTGATACTGCGTCCACTCTAAATCATGATCAAGATCGTCGGCGGTTTCAACATTCAATAATATATTTGAGGAATAGTTAGAATAAGAATTGATTATTCCACATGGATTAACAGAAGCAATTCGATAATAGTAAATATTTTCATCTACAGACACATCCGAATCAGTGTAAAAGACCTCGAATTGTCCTGCATTTGTAAAACTTTTAATTGTTGAATAATTTCCATCTGCTGTAGAAGCGCGTTGTATTCTGTATTCGAGTACCTCTGGAGTATTATCAACTACAAACTTCAGACTGATATCATCACCACTAACTGTAGCAAACTCGGCATAAAGGTAAGCTGGCAATAAATATGACTCCGATTCAATTTTTACAGAATTAGAAGTAGCACGGTATCCTTGAGCACTGACTGCTTCAATATAATAGAGATATGTTTCATTTAAATCCACATCATCATCTGTATAAGTCTGTGTTGCTGAAGCTACTGTGGAGACAATTTGATATACTCCACTTTCTAATCTACGGTAAATATTGTATTTATTTACGCCTGCTGGCCATCCAGTATAAAACGACCAATTAAGTTCAACTTTGTTGCTACATTTATCGTATTCAGAATCCAGAAACATAGTAGTATGAGGATCGGTGATGCTACTTTTAAAGAATAAATCATCAAATGCTGCAATTCTGAAAATTTCTGGTGCAGTACCGGAGCCAGAATTATCATAAGTACATTCAGTATTAAGTCGCCCCCAAACTGTATCGACCGATTCTGTTATATTGTTAATTACTTCATAAATAATATAACCAGCAACATCAA
>CAZOHR010000124.1:0-1899 GCA_964579045.1 uncultured Bacteroidales bacterium
TACACGAATTACGCGAATTAAAGGGTTTTTAAAATCAACGCTGTTGATTTTAAAAACATTAGCTTCGCTGAGCTTCGGTTCGTGTTAATTCGTGTAATTCGCGTAAAAAAACACATGGAGCTTACTACGTAAGCGACAAGTTCATTTTGCGCTTTGCGTACAAGTTTTGTCATCATCGCATTATGCTACAAAACCCCGCAGGGCTCACTTCGATTCAACTCAGTGCAACGCACGAAAGTAATTTGGGTGAAGACTACCATTGACAGACTTTTACATCAAATCCACACATTCATTCCAGCGCAACATTTGTCGCATATTTGTGTAACGAGTAACTACTGCATAGTTACTCGTCACTTTTATTAGCCGCGAATTACACGAATTACGCGAATTAAAGGGTTTTTAAAATCAACGCTGTTGATTTTAAAAACATTAGCTTCGCTGAGCTTCGGTTCGTGTTAATTCGTGTAATTCGCGTAAAAAAACACATGGAGCTTACTACGTAAGCGACAAGTTCATTTTGCGCTTTGCGTACAAGTTTTGTCATCATCGCATTATGCTACAAAACCCCGCAGGGCTCACTTCGATTCAACTCAGTGCAACGCACGAAAGTAATTTGGGTGAAGACTACCATTGACAGACTTTTACATCAAATCCACACATTCATTCCAGCGCAACATTTGTCGCATATTTGTGTAACGAGTAACTACTGCATAGTTACTCGTCACTTTTATTAGCCGCGAATTACACGAATTACGCGAATTAAAGGGTTTTTAAAATCAACACTGTTGATTTTAAAAACATTAGCTTCGCTGAGCTTCGGTTCGTGTTAATTCTTGTAATTCACGGCTAAAAAGACACACGTAACTTACATTAAAATGTAGGACGCTGTGAAATAATGTTTGAATAAATTTAGAAGCGTTTGCCCCTAAAGAACCGGTCAAGTTGGTTTGGTTACTTAGGCATTGTAATGAAATAACCTATCCAGTTCGACTCCGCTTTATTTCGTAGCAACGCCTTAGTCCTTAGAGCTTTCGCCAACAAAACTATCAGATTTGTTCTTGAAAAGGATGTTGAAAGATGTCAAACTGCCATAAGATCGAGTAATGTACTGTTGAATTGCAATTTTTTCTTCTTCGTTTATGTTGCTAGCATTTACTTTCTGCTCGAGCACTCTAATTCTATCACGAATCATGATAATTTTATTGAAGAATGTTGAAATCGGCATTTCGTAGGGCTTCATCTCGGGATTTGAAGGTTTTAGAATCAGAGTTCCGCCTCTCCACTTGTCAGCAATAGGCACAACCTCCTGCAAATCGGAAAACTGACGTAAAATCTTAATAAGACTTTGCTCAATTTGCTCAAAACTCACCAAATCGTCAGGTTGTTCCATTAAATCAATAACTTCAAGCCCATCAAAAGTTTTTAAAATCTCGCGTGTTCCCTGTTCTTTAAATGTAATAAGATAAGAAGCTGCTTTAACTTGTATTACTACTCCAAAACCATAATCTTTATGATTTACTCTCGACCCAATACCTAATATCTCGTTTTCCATAATTATAAAATTTGAGCATAAAAATAATATTTTAAAGAAACTTTTGAAAATAAAAGAAAAATATTTGTGAAAATAAAAATCATTTCGTAATTTTGCGAAACATTAAAATGACGAAATGTATAAATTATTAAAATTGATATTATGGAAATAAAAGTTCTAGGCCCTGGATGTCCAAAATGTAAACAGTTGGATAGATTGGTACGCGAGGTAGTTGCAGACAACAAAATTGAAGCCACAGTAACCAAAGTTGAAGACATTGTAGAAATCATGAATTATGGGATTATGGTAACACCGGCCTTGGTGATTAATGGCAAGGTTGTGCTTAAAGGATCAGTTCCATCAAAGGA
>CAZOHR010000124.1:1999-9870 GCA_964579045.1 uncultured Bacteroidales bacterium
CGGCCTTGGTGATTAATGGCAAGGTTGTGCTTAAAGGATCAGTTCCATCAAAGGAGGAAGTGTTGAAAAAAATAAATGAATAGTGAGTGTTTAGGGAGTAGTAGTTGGTAGTTGGTAGTTATTAGTCGGTAGATTATAGTAAACTTGAGATTCTAATTTTTGTAATAAAAGTTGAATTCCAATAAGCGTTAGCGACTAAGCTAAACCCCACTACCAACTACCAACTCCCACTACCAACTATAAATAGAATTCTAATTATGACAAAATATCAAACATTAAATCAAACTAATTAATAAACAAACATCAAATAATTTCAAAGAATCTTAAAATGACCAAAAAAATTGAATTATCGGACGACATAAAACAAATGGCAGTTTGGGCAAAAGTCATGGGTCATCCAACGAGGCTTTACATTTTAAAAAAGCTATCGGAGAGAAACTCATGTTGTTATAGCGGCGATTTAGTTGATGAAGTTCCTGTGGGTAGGTCAACCCTATCTCAGCATCTAAAAGAGCTTAAATATGCTGGGCTGATTCAGGGCGAAACCGAACCTCCATTTATAAAGTATTGTATTAATCGCGAAAATTGGGCAAAAGCACAAAAGCTTTTTGCTGATTTATTTAAAATTTAAATTAACGAAGTAAAACCAAAAATTAAAATTATGAAGAATCTAATTTATCTAGTAGTAGTATTTGCTGTAGCAATTAGTTTAAACTCTTGTAAAAACAGTACAGAAAAGAAGAATGATAGCGAAGCTGATTCAAAAGTAATCGTATATTACTTTCATGGAGAGCAACGTTGTGTAACATGTATAGCAGTTCAGGATGTTACAAAAGCAACACTTGAAGAGAATTTCAAAGACAACAAAGATGTTAGTTTTCAGGAAATAGATATTACTGACTCTAAAAATGAGGAACTTGTGAACAAATATGAAATTGCTTGGAGTACGTTATTAATAGTTTGTGGCGAGAAAACGACTGATATCACCGATGATGCATTTGCCACCGCTAAAGAATCTCCTGAGTTACTCAAAAAACAACTTACCGACGAAATAAACAACATGTTAAACAATTAAAACCTTATCAATTATGAAGAATGTAATTTTATTATTTGCCATTTGTTTCGGATTAAATATTGCGACTCAAGCACAAAAAGCAGAATTTTTGTATTTCAAAGCTGATTTGGCATGCTGCAAAGCAAAAACCTGCAACACACTTGAAGCAGATATTAAGGCTCTTATTGAAAAAAACTATCCTAAGGGAGAAGTAGTTTTTAAATCGGTAAAGATTTCTGATGAAGCGAACAAAGATTTGGTAGCAAAGCACAATGCATCATCACAAACATGTATTTTGGTTGTAAAAAAGAAAAAAGGAGATATTTATTACGACATGTCCGAATTGGTAAAGAAATATCTTATTGCTCAACCTGATGATAAATTGCAAGCTGGAAACAACCTAATTCTCGAAGTACAAAAAGACTTAGCAAAGAAGAAGAAATAACATGGAATTTTTACATAGTTTAGCTGAGAACAGTCAGTTTCCAATATTCACAGCCTTTTTGCTTGGAATAATAACCGCAATTAGTCCGTGTCCATTAGCAACGAACATTTCTGCGATAGGATTTATAAGTAAAGATTTGCAAGACCGCAAACGTGTTTTTTACAATGGATTGCTGTACACATTGGGTCGAACAATATCTTATACTGTGCTGGGCATTATTATAATTGCAATAATTCGAGAAGGATCTAGTGCATTTAAAATCCAGAAAGCAATAAGTCAATACGGAGGCTATTTTTTGGGTCCTGTATTAATAATTATTGGCTTTTTCATGCTAGATTTTATAAAACTAAAGTTTACTATTTTCTCTGGCATATCGGAAAAGTTTCAAAACAAATCGAAATCTGGTAGCAGTTGGGTCTCTTTTTTTATGGGATTAGCTTTGGCATTGGCTTTCTGTCCTTATAGTGCAATTTTGTTTTTTGGAGGATTAATACCATTATCTGTATCTGCTTCGGGGGGATACTTTTTGCCAATGGTTTTTGCAATAGCCACAGGCTTGCCAGTAGCAATCTTTGCTTGGGTACTAGCTTTTAGCCTTTCAAGTCTTGGCAAATTTTATAATCGAACGAAAAAATTCGAAATTTGGTTCCGAAGAGTTGTGGCTGTAATCTTCATTTTAGTTGGATTATATTATGTATGGGTTTTCTACTTTTAAAATATTAATATGTCAATAAATTTCTTCAAAACTGAAAAAGGTAAAATAATCGCACCGATTTTATTGTTACCAATCTGGTTTCTAATCTACCATAATTTGCAACCAGGTGTTGACTTTTTAATTGATGATGTTTTCAAAATGCAGAAAGGATCTCACTTAACTGAGACTATTCGATTTTTCATTTTTGAAGTTCCTAAGGTTCTGCTCTTACTGGCATTAATAATATTCTTTGTAGGAATCCTACGAACCTTTTTTACTGCAGAACGAACCCGAAAAGCCTTAGAAGGCAAATCTCTTTTTGCAGGAAACGTACTGGCTAGTTTGTTAGGAATCGTTACTCCATTTTGTTCATGCTCGGCAATACCTTTGTTCCTTGGATTTATTGAAGCAGGAGTTCCTTTGGGAGTAACATTCTCATTTCTAATCGCTGCACCAATGATTAACGAAGTAGCAGTAATTTTACTACTTGGTATGTTTGGGTGGAAGACAGCACTTATTTATGTTGGCACAGGACTCTTTATCGCAATTTTTGCTGGTTTTGTAATTGGTAAATTAAAGCTTGAGAAATGGGTTCAAGACTGGGTTTACAAAATGCAAGTTGCGAATAAGGAGGAAGAAACAGAAGCAAAGTTAAAATTCTCTAATAGAATTAATTCTGGTTATCGCGCTGTAAAAGAAATTGTTAGCAAAGTATGGATTTATGTAGCAATTGGAATTGCAGTAGGTGCCGCCGCCCATGGATATGTGCCAGCAGAGTTCATGGCTTCACTTATGGGAAAAGATGCTTGGTATGCTGTACCTCTATCGGTTCTAATAGGAATTCCATTATATTCGAATGCTGCTGGAATTATTCCGATTGTTTCAGTTTTGATTGAAAAAGGCGCAAGCCTTGGAACCGCTTTAGCCTTTATGATGTCCGTAATTGGACTATCATTACCCGAAATAATAATTCTTAAAAAAGTATTGAAAACCCCTCTGATTTTAACATTTGTAGGCGTAGTAGGTGTTGGAATTATTTTAGTTGGATTTTTATTCAATTTCATTTTTTGATTTTACTTAAAGTCATGGAAAACTCAAATCACATAAGCCCTTTTAGCTCTGGTGGAGTGCAGAATTTTACGGCTGCCCAAACATTACAAATGTGTCTAGATGGAGCAGTAATGATAGATGTGCGAGAAGATTATCTTAACTCCTACAAAAAATTCGGAGTGCCAGTTATTTTCGAGATTCCTTTGCCGATTTTGGATCAGCACATTGCAGACTTTAATCATGAGGACATTTACATTTTTGCCGACTCTACTGGAATAAGAAGTAAAGAGGCTGTAATAATTATGCAGAATGCTGGATTTTCAAATATTTACAACCTCGCTGGAGGCCTAGTTGACTGGGAAAGACAAAATCTGCCTTTAGTTACAGACATTTCGGAAATGCTATCAGGCTCATGCGCATGCCAACTAAAATATAGGAATATCAATAATAAATCATAACATGGATAAGAAAAAAATAGATATTAAAGACCTTGTAAAAAGTAAATATGGACAGATTGCAAACCAATCAAAAACAGACAACGAACAGTCATGCTGTGGTGTTGGTGGCTGCTGTGGAGAGGTAGATTACACAATTTTTAGCGAAAGCTACGACAAAGAAAAAGGTTATAATCCTGAAGCAGACATTGGCTTGGGCTGTGGTATTCCAACTCAATTTGCAGGCATCTCGGCTGGACAAACAGTTTTGGATTTGGGCTCTGGCGCTGGAAATGACTGTTTTGTGGCTAGAGCACTTGTTGGAAGTGAAGGGAAAGTCGTCGGTCTGGATTTTACAGATGAAATGCTGTTAAAAGCGAAAATAAATAATTCTAAACTTGGATATACAAATGTAAAATTTGTAAAAGGAGATATCGAAGAAATGCCTTTGGAAAAAAATCAATTTGATGTTGTAATTTCCAATTGTGTTTTAAATTTGGTTCCTGATAAAAACAAAGCTTTCGGCGAAATTTTTAGAGTTTTAAAACCAGGTGGACACTTTTGTGTATCGGATGTTGTGATTAAAGGAGAACTCTCAGCAAAACTAAAAAACGATGCTGAAATGTATGCCGGCTGTGTTGCGGGTGCGATTGACCTAGAGGAATATTTAGGGATTATCCGTAGTAGTAATTTCACAGAAATTACAGTTTACAAACAGAAGAAAATTGATATCCCAGCACAATTACTTTCTAGATACATGTCCGAGACAGATCTAGCATCATTTGAAAATGGGGATATTGGGATTTTCAGCATTACTGTATCGGCAAAGAAATAAATTATGAGAATATTAATTTTATGCACAGGCAACTCATGTCGCTCGCAAATGGCACATGGATTTATGGAATCGTTTGATAAAAGCCTGATAGTTCGCTCTGCAGGAACCGAAGCAAGTGGAAAACTTAATCCAAGAGCTGTTGATACGATGAAAGAAATTGGAATTGACATTTCGCATCACACTTCAGACTCTGTTGACCTTTATTTAGGCGAAGAATGGGATTATGTGATAACTGTTTGCGGTGGCGCGAATGAGGCTTGTCCAGCGTTTATAGGGAAAGTGAAAAACAGATTGCACATTGGGTTTGACGATCCTTCTCATGCGGTTGGCAGCGATGAGTTTATTAAATCAGAGTTTCGAAGGGTACGTAACGAAATTAAAGATGCATTCTTAAATCTCTATAATAATAAGATAAAAACACTTTAATTATTTTTTATGAAAACACGTTTAAAATTTTTGGATCGTTATCTTACACTGTGGATATTTCTTGCAATGTTTATTGGCGTATTTGCTGGTTGGCTTAGTCCTGAAGTGTCTGATTTTTGGAATAGTTTATCATACGGTACAACCAATATCCCGATAGCAATAGGATTAATTGTAATGATGTATCCTCCTTTGGCTAAGGTTAAATATGAAGAGTTGGGAGATGTTTTTAAAAACCCAAAAATATTGGGGCTATCATTAGTTCAAAATTGGATTGTTGGACCAATTCTCATGTTTTTCCTCGCAATTATCTTTCTGCAATTCAATATCGACTACATGTATGGAGTTATTCTCATTGGACTCTCTCGTTGCATTGCTATGGTAATAGTTTGGAATGATCTTGCTAAAGGCGACAGACAGTATGCTGCTGGACTTGTTGCATTTAATTCACTATTTCAGGTTCTACTTTTCTCAGTTTATGCATATGTTTTTATTGCAGTCTTACCAGGATGGTTTGGTCTGCCAGTAAACGACTCGGTATCAAAAATTACTATGGGAGCAATTGCGCAAAGTGTATTTATTTATCTTGGAATTCCAATGATTGCAGGTTTCCTTACTCGTTTCATCTTAATTCGTGTTAAAGATAGACAATGGTTTGAGACTAAATTTATTCCAAAAATTTCGCCACTCACTCTTATCGCATTGTTATTTACAATTTTTGTAATGTTTTCGCTAAAAGGAGAATACATCGTCAAAATACCATTAGATGTTGTTAGGATCGCTATTCCACTGGTTATTTACTTTGTTGTAATGTTCGTATTGTCATTTTTATTGAGTAAGAGAGTTGGTGCGAACTATGAACAATCTACCACATTGTCGTTTACAGCTGCTAGTAATAACTTTGAACTAGCAATAGCTGTTGCAATTGCAATTTTTGGAATCGAATCAGGTGAGGCATTTGCTGCAGTAATTGGACCATTAGTGGAGGTTCCAGTTATGATTGCTCTTGTAAATCTAGCTTTTTGGTTCCGAAAGCGCCTGTTCGGACAAAATCAAATGACATAAAAGTATTCTAATTGCTCAATTAAAGGGAAACAATCTTTTCTAAATGATTTTGTTGATAAATAACTTTAATTACTACTTTTTTCATCCTAATTTTGATTTATTTTGCGCGATTATTAGCTGTAAAGATTTAAAACTATATGTCATTAAATTTCAAGGTACTATCTCTGATTTGCATAATTAGTTTATTTTCACTCTCGGCAATAGGAGAGAATCAGGTAAATGACTCTTTAAAAAGCAGTAAGGATGCCTCTTTGGTGAAAAGAGTCGAAAAATGGTATGGGAATAATATCAATTACACCAATATCACACTTTTGATGATTGTGGAGAGTTCTTTTATTCCTTTTCCATCCGAAGTTGTGATTCCTCCTGCCGCATATATTGCCAGTAAGCCAAATAGTGATTTAAATATTTTTTTAGTGGTTTTATTCGGCACAATTGGTGCTCTGATTGGAGCATATGTAAATTATTTCCTTGCACTGTGGCTAGGTAGGCCAATAATCTACAAGTTTGCTGATTCAAAAATTGGACATCTGTGTTTACTTAGTGGAGCCAAGGTTCAAAAAGCCGAGGATTATTTTGTTAAACATGGCAAATTATCAACATTTATTGGACGATTACTCCCCGGTATCAGGCAATTAATTTCTATTCCTGCCGGACTTGCTAAGATGAATTTTCTAAGTTTCACACTTTATACTACATTAGGTGCTTTTATTTGGAACGTATTATTAGCTTTATTAGGGTATCTTGCTCATGGACAAAGCGATTTAATTGACAAATATAATAAAGAGTTATCTATTATCTCGATAGTTGCATTTGGTTTACTAGTGTTATTTTTCATCATAAGGAAATTACTAAAAAAGAAAAAATGAGAGAATTCGGTTTAATTGGTTATCCATTGGGACACGCATATTCTCAGAAATATTTTGAGGATAAGTTTAAGAGTATGGGAATTACCGATGCTAAATACAAACTTTTCCCTATCTCGGAGATTTCGAAGATTCATAATATCATTTCGAGTCAGCCAAATTTAATTGGGTTAAATATTACTACACCATACAAAGAGTTAATTATTCCTTATTTAAATGAACTTGACGAAACCATTTTGCGACTAGGTACAGTAAACACAATTAAAATTACTCGTGAAGGTGGCTTAACGTCTTTAAAAGGATTTAATACCGATGTTTTTGGATTACATAAAACATTTGAAAACTTAAAATTTCCTGAAGGTAGCAAAGCACTAATATTTGGTAGCGGTGGTTCAGGCAAAACAGTAAGCTTTGTATTAAAAGAACGAGGGATTAACTCTACTAATGTTTCAAGAAACCCAGAAAACCTTAAGCAAATGTCTTATTCTAACATTACCGAAGCGGTAATCAAGCATCATAATATTATCATAAATGCGAGTCCTGTAGGAATGTTTCCAAAAACAGACACCTGCCCACAAATCCCATATGAGCATATTACAGACAAACATTTTTGTATTGACTTGGTGTATAATCCTGCACAAACTTTATTTCTAAAAAGATGTGCTGAGAAAGGTGCTTTAACAGTAAATGGTTTGACAATGCTATACGAGCAAGCAGACAAAGCGTGGGAGATTTGGAATACAAATATATGATTGATCTATAATATTAATTGTTTATTCGAAAAATATTATCTATGGAAGAATTCTACAAAACTATATCTTGTTTCATTTATAAATAGCTATTTCATTTTTGTCATCGCCACAAAAACGAAACAAAAAAGGCTAGGAAGAACGAAGGTTATTCGCTTCGCTCATGAAGGCTCCGCCGGTCCACCGCTCTCCGTCCAAGCATAAGAACTGTATAGCCACCTGGCAAAATCAAAGCCCCAACACTCTTGGCCTTTTA
>CAZOHR010000125.1:0-5762 GCA_964579045.1 uncultured Bacteroidales bacterium
TAAACTGTTCCAAACCATTCGTAAGAGTCGCAAGCTGTGATGTTAACTGTGCTGCTTGTGCTTGAATTGATTATAGCTTCTACTTCAAACCTACCTGCACTTTCGCATCCGCCAACCATTTGTGAAGCAAAATAACTTGAGCCACTTATAAGCTCTGTTTCTGAGTCAATTATGTTTCCACTAATAGAAGCATCAAACCAAACAAGATTGCCAGTATTAAGTACCAAATCAGCTATAGTAGCATTGTCACAGAAAGTCTGAACAGGATCTCCTGAAGGAGTGCTGATAACTGCGGTTACAGTAATTGTTGCAGAGCCTGATTGATCAATGTAACATCCGTTAGCATCAGCAACGCCAGACAATTCATAAACGAATTCTCCATTAGCTGCAGTTGATTGCGCAACAGAAGCAGTGTTTCCTGAAACCGAAGTTACATCCTGAATTGGACCACCATTTATCGTATAGAAGAAAGTGTAAGGTTCAATTCCTAAATTACCTGTGAATGTTATTTCAGGATTTATTGATCCAGAACAAGCTTCGGTTGTACCAGCGATACTTGCAGTAAGAACAGAATTTATCGACAAAGTACCAGGTTGGTAAACAATGTCATAGTTGCTGGATGTGTATCCCGATGGAATTATTGGATAATCTCCTGATGCGGTTGCAGTTAAAGCTTGTGCATTGAATGTTAGACTGTTACCCAATACTGTATAATCTTCGCCAGAAATAAATCCATCGTAAGATACAGTAAAGGCTTCGCTGTAAACATTGCCATCATAGCATTTTAGCTTATTGTCTGCAGTTATCACTAATTCTTTCTTTTCAATATCTGCAGTTGCTAAGCAGTTGTTGGAAGCTAAAACATAGTTAAGCATGTCTGTTCCACCAGTGATTGCGATTCCAGTAACACTAACTGGTTTGTTGATTCCTACAAGTTCATTATTAAATGAAGCTGAAGCATAAGCAAGTGTCAAGTTGTCTCCAGAGATTCGGTTGTCAGAAAGTGTTGCTGTTGCCGAAGCGTTTCCATCATATTCTTTATCCAAAGCTGTTGCATTAACAGTAAGAGTTCTTTCTGTGATACTTGCATAAGCAACTCCAGAATTTACTGATAATACGTAATTGCCCATATCAACTCCACCACTTATTGTGATACCTGTGTAATTTACTGTCTTGCTTTCGCCAACATTTTTATTTTCAAATGCAACAGTTTTACTGAAAGATAGTAAATCGCCAACGATTCTATCATCAACAAATCCGGTTCCTTCAACAGAGGTTGTTCCGTCATATTCTTTGTCGGTCGCAGCAAATCCATAAAGGTTAAGAGTGCGTGGGGTTATGTCTGCATGACCAACACCAGAGTTTGATGCTAAAGTGTAATTAGCCATATCTGCACCACCAATAAGTTGAATATTAGTGAAATAAACATTTTTATCAATTCCAGCATTTTCATTTTCAAAATAAGCAGTATAGCTGAATGTTAAATCATCGCCTAATAATCTGTCATCGCTGAAACTAGTTCCAGTTACAGAATTATTGTTGTCATAAACTTTATCATTAGCCAAGAAATTGCTAAAATTAAGAGTACGCTGTCCGATTGAGAATAAAGCAGATACAAAGTCAATAGTATAATTGGCTCCAGCACTTATTGTTCCCTGATACAAATCGTAAGATCCGATATCTTCTCCAGCTTCGCGGTCTAATCCTCCAGTTATTATGCTTATGTCATCAGTAAATTCAAATCCTGATGCAGTAAAGGCAAAAGTAGGATCTGCGTTGCCAAACTCTTTACTTTGACCTGCGGTTGCATAAACAGTAAGAGTTTTTGGAGTAATGTTAAAATCTTCAGATGTGAATGCAATTGTGTAATTACCACCTGCTGATAAGCCTCCTTGTGTTAAAGCGTAAAACCCGAAGTCTTCGCCAGCAATACGACTCAATTGACCGCTAAATACAGACATATCATCAGCAAAACCAAATCCAGTTGCAGTATAGCTAAACACTGGGTCGGTCTCACCATAAATTTTGCTCTGTCCAGCGTTTGCTATAACATTCAATATCGCAGGAGTAATGCTAAAGTCTGCAGATGTGAAAAGAATGTTATAGTTCATTCCGGCTGACAAAGTGCCTAATGTAAGAGCATAATCGCCAATGTTTTCACCTGCAATACGGCCTAATGCTCCAGTAAATACCGAAATATCATCAGATGCTTTGAATCCTGAAGCTGTGTAAGCGAAAATAGGATCTGCCGAGCCATAGATCTTAGACTGTAATCCTGTTGCAGTAACAGATAAATCTGCGGCTTCAACTTCTAATTCACCTAATGAAGAATATGTGATGTTATAGTTCTCTGCTATAAATCCGTTTATTCCAGATGCAGCAGATGGAACAATAGCATGAATTCCTGCAGCAGCGTCAATTGCAACACCTGTACTATTAAGTACAACATTTGTAATGCTTTCGCTATTTGCAAAAGTTCCAGTTACAAAGAATTCGGTTGTTCCTAAAGTAATATTATCACCGTAGATTTTAGATCTGTTGTTTGCGGTAATTGTAATTGGACGTTTTTCAACAATAATGTTTTCCTGATAACCATAGTACGCAGGTTCATCAAGGTCAAGAACTGTTACCCAAAACATACCTTCTTCGCTGAAAAGAATTTCATTTACAAATTCGATAACACCCATATCTGTTGGTACAAAAGTGTAATCGTCTGGACTTAAGGCTCCTGGATCGGTAAGCTGGAAAGTAATTGTTCCTAGATAATCGGTCTTAACATTCTGGAATAAGTCGCGTGCAACAACAGTAACACTTTGATATTCACCATAATAGTGTGGATTTTCAACACCATAAACATAGAAATCGTATAATGCGGCTGGTAACACCTTAATTTCATCAGATGCATCGCTTATGCCTTCTGATCCATCTGCAACAGGGCTAGCATCAGATGCTATAATTGTCCAATTTCCAGTTTTTTCGTCATAATACCAGAAGTTTGCAGTAGTTGATCCATTGAGAATTGTAATCTGACTTACCTGACTTCCAAGTGTTGCAGTATTATAGAATTTAGCGTTTAGCCCAGTCGAATTTGAGTACAGATAAACTATTTGGTCTCCTGCAAATACAAGATTATCAAACTCGTCATAGCGTGTAACTGTATATGCAGCTCTGCTTCCACCTGCGGTAATATCTGCAGGACTTGTTATTGTGAAATAGTCAGCAGCTGCTGGACTTACATCAATGTTGTTAGAAGTTATTCCTGTAAGTAAGTTTGTAGAGAAATCAATTGTGATAATCTCAGCAACTTCATAAGCAAGGTCGATAAAGTTAACGATACCATTTGTTGCAGTAACTATTCTGGTGCCAGTCAATTCATTGCTTCCTGTCGAAGTTCCAGTAACAACAGTTGTATTGTCGTTTGCTACGATATTATTGTACTGGTCAAAAATTCTGAGTGACGGTTGCTGTACAAATAATTCACCTGCAATTGCTGTTGGAGATGGCTGAGTTGCAATTGCCAAATGAGTGGCAACACCAAAAGTAATATTTACATCTTCATCATCATCGATATTAAATCCATTGAGAGCACCTGTAATATTTGCAATACCTGTTCCGCTAAAATCAGGGAATAATACAGTGCTATACGTTCCGTTAAGATTGTCGGTTACAGTCGATAAATGTCCGAGACTTGTTGCAAGAGTGATAGTTCCTCCACTTGTGGTCAACAAATTACCATGCTGGTCTTTTAACTGAACTGTAATATTACTTGTTTCATCTGCGGTTATTGATGTTGGAAGAGCAGTTATAGTAATCATTGTTACATCTGGCATACCTTCTGTAATAATAACTGTTGCATTGTCAGTGATATTATTTCCATCAAGTTTTCCTGTGATTGTTGCAGTACCTGTTCCGCTTGCGTTTGCAAATAAATCAGCTGAATAAGTACCATTTCCATTATCTGTTACAGGGGTTAAAGCACCTAAATCTGTAAACAATGTTACAACTCCACTGCTTATGGTAATGTTGTTACCATGTTGATCTTTTAACTGAACTGTAATTTCACTTGATTCGTCAGTTGTCATTGTTCCAGGGTCGGATGAAATGCTTATTAAAGATAGAACAGGAAGACCATTTGTTATTGTTACAGTTGCATCGTCAACTATGTCTGTGCCATTGAGTTTACCAGTAATAGTAGCAAGTCCAATTCCAGTATTATTTGCTGAAAGAACTGCAGAATATGATCCGTTAAGGTTATCGGTAACAGATGATAATACTCCTAAGCTAGTTGATAAGGTAATTACACCTCTGCTGGTAGTTAGATAATTGCCAAATTGATCTTTGAGTTGAACAGTAATTTCACTAGTCTCATCAGTTGTAATTGTAACTGGGTTTGCTATGATACTTATCTGATCAAAAGCAGGTAAACCTTCAGTTATTGTTACCTCTGCATTGTCAAATAATTCAACTTCATCAAGCTCTCCACTTATTGTGGCAATACCAGTTCCTGTGTTGTTAGCACTTAGAATGGCTGTATATGTTCCGTTAAGATTGTCAACTACAGCAGAAATAACTCCAAGAGAAGTTTCAAGAGTAACATCACCTCTACTTGTTGTTAAATTGTTTCCATATTGATCTTTAAGTTGAACCATAATTGTGCTTGTCTCATCGGTAGTAATAGATGCGGGAATTGCAGAAATAGTACTTGTAAGTAAAGATGGAGCACCTTCGTTTATTACAACGGTTTCATCATCAGTTATTGCAATACCGTCCAATTCACCAGTAATTAATGCATTTCCTGTAATGTTAGTGGAAAGAACTGCTGAGTATGTTCCATCAAGATTGTCTGTTACTGCTGATAAAAATCCAACAGTTGTAAACAATGTAATTGTACCACTGCTGACAGTAATGTTATTGTTAAAAATATCTTTCAACTGAACAGTAATGTTGCTTGTTTCATCTGTTGTTATAACTGTTGGATTGGCAGTTATTAAAGAATTTGCAAATGAAACTGGAGCCGGCACAACGGTAATATCCTGAGTTTGAGTTATTGCTTCGGAATTTACTGTCGCACTGATAATGTTTTCAGCTATTGTATTTACAACTCTAACAGTGGCAGTATATGTTCCATTACCTAAGTCGTTTACAGCAATTGCACCATCAAAATCGGAAGTTGAGCCATCAAGCATTACCGAAACAGTTTTTCCAGTGCCTAAAAGATTTCCAAACTGATCGCGTGGGATAATTGTTGCAATTACGTATTCTCCAGCTATCCTTGTATTGAAATTAACAGTAAGGCTTGAAGTTCCTGCGTTAAATGGCGCAGGATTTACTACAATACCAGATTGTGTTCCAAGAATAATTGGAATGGCAGCATCAGCAGCACGTAACCAATATGTTCCAGTAGGATTAATTGTAACTGCATTTGCGAAGTGTCTTACCCCATTATAACCTACAAATGATTGATTTGGAGCAGGGTAAGAAACAACAGCATCTGCACTTGATTTAAAGTTAATAGAACCAACATAATTTGTTACAGTATTAAAGTACATATCTCTTGCTGTGACGGTTACATCAAAAGGCACACCCGCGATTTGAGATGTTCCTGTTTGTACCAAGAAGTTTTGTAAAGCGAGGTGATTAACAAAAATTTCGCTGCTTGTACCTGTTTTACTTCCAACTGTTTCTGTAATTGTAATAGTAGGAGTTTCGTTTGCATTGTATAAAGTAAAACCGTTAACTGTGGAAATTCCTGATGCAAATAA
>CAZOHR010000125.1:5862-9675 GCA_964579045.1 uncultured Bacteroidales bacterium
CGTTTGCATTGTATAAAGTAAAACCGTTAACTGTGGAAATTCCTGATGCAAATAAAACATTGCCATTAGCTGGTTTTATAGGATTTGTTCCATTACCCGACGCGGTTGCTGTTGATGTCCAAGCAACACTAACATTACCATTCAAATCAGTTTTAACATTTCCGAACATATCATAAGCAGTTACAGTTATATTAAAGGCCGATGCGGCTGTTTCAGTTCCATTATGTTGTGTGATAACAGTAAAATAATCCACATCTCCAGGAGTAACCAAAATATCAGATTGCTGATTGTTAACAGAACCATCGGTTACTCTTACATAATATAAACCGGTTGTTTTTAGAATAACACCATTAACGAATGATTTTGATCCGTTATCACCAGTTGTAAATGTATAATCTGCTGGTAAAACAGCAATAGCATCATCAGAACTAATTTGTACAGTTCCGGTATAGTCTGTTTTTAGGTTATTGTAAAAGTCGTAAGCGCTTACATTAAGAGTCGCCATTTCGCCTGCCATAATTGGATTTGAGATTCCAGAAACTGTAAAATGATGAAGTGGACCAGGAGTTATGTCAGCACTTAAATAATTTGGTTGAGCAAGTGTATAATTGAATGCATCTGTACCCGAAATTGACATGGATGTAGAAACACCTATATTATTTGCAACTGATGCCTGAGCAAAAGTACCTGTCAAACTGTTGTTTAGAACAACATCATCGCCGTAAAATATTCCGCTAAGTTCTGCGCCAGAAATAACGGCATCAGTATTAGTATCATAGATTTTATCTGATGCAACTGCATTTATTACAGTTAATTGGGCTTTAGTAACAGTTAATGTTCCTGCGACATAAGATAGATTGTAATTTGCTGCACTGCCCAAAGAAGCAGTAATTGTATGAGTGCCAAAAGTTGCAGAAGCACCTGTCGCAGTACTTAAACTTACTCCTGAAATAACAGAATACGTATCTCCGAAATAGAGTGTTCCAGATGCGGTATAGTCTAAAGTAGGTTCAGAAGCACCATAAACTTTAGATTTATTGTTAGCAGTTACTGTTAAAGCAGCTTTATTTACTGTTACGGCAAATTCAGACGAATAAGCTTCTGTACAAACACCGCTTTTTACCCAAGCTCTGTAGTACCATGTGCCAGCAGAAGCCGGGCTTTCTGAATAAGTATTTGCAGTATTAGAAATTACCGACCATGATCCCGAATTTAATTTCTTTTCCCACTGTAAGATTGTACCAGTATAACTACCTAAAGTCATAGTTCCAGTTGACGACCCATAAGTTATTGCATTGGTTCCTGATATACTTCCACCCACAGATGTCGGATTTACTGTAATAGTCGTAGATGCACAGCCAGGGCTGAATGCTGTTGTATAGTTTCTTGCATAATAAGTTGTTGTAGTTGTAGGAGATACATTTATAGGATTTCCTGTGCCAACAAAAGTGCCACCACAACTTCCCGAATACCAATAAACAGTGCCAGATGCACCGCCAGCAGTTAGTGAAGTTGATGAGCCATTACATATAGTTGAAGAGCCTGCAGTTACAGAAGTGGGATTTGCAGGAGCTGAAGGACCAAAATTTGCAGTAATATTCATGTTCGAATTTAATGCAACAGTCAATGGATTTGTTGATCCTGAAGCATCGCCTGACCAATTTACAAAAGATCCTCCACTATTTGGAGTTGCAGTAAGAGTAACGTTTGTGCCTGTAGCAAAATCTGCTGTATTCATAGAAGAACCGGTGTTTATGCCGGATGGTGAGCTTACAACATTTCCGTTATATCCTTCGGATGCTGTAGTGGCTACGGTTAGATTGGATGCATTTACACCACCACTAATAGTGGCTTTAAAATCGAGAGTATTTCCATAACTATATGTTCCACATAATGCAGGACTGTTTGCATAAACCATTACAACTCTAATGTAAACTTCGCCATTAAAAGCGGTTGTTGGTACAGTTACGTTTCCCGAGTAGGTATATTCTCCATTAAAAGTATTTACTTGATCAAAAACGAGTTCTCCAGCATCTCCTAGATTTCCATTACCGTTAAAGTCGAACCAGATTTTAACGAATTCCTGATAAGAACTATTTGTTTTAACAGTTACTGAGACTGGATAAGTATTGCCAGCAACAAAGGCTGTAAGGATTTCACTAGTATAGTCCAAATATCCAGGACCAGAACTGAAGCCAGTTGCATCAGGTGCTCCGGCTCTAGTAACACCATTAATAGTTACTGATGATAAATATTCACAACAAAATGATGTTGGATAGGATGCACACAAAGGTGATTGAGCTGCCATTTGCCAGGCAAAGCCAATCAACAAGACGATTAATAAATATAATTTTTTCATATCATTTGATTTTTGGTTTCTAATAATTCAATTAATTTGTCCTAATTTCAAAAGGCAGTCCTGTGATTTCTTCTAGCTTTTGTTTCAGTTCAATGCCGTTTGCGCCATCAAATACATCATTGCTATGGATGATTACACGACCTTTAATTAGTTGTTTCCAACCAACAAAATTCTTACTGTAATCCATAATGTTGAGGTTTGTAATTTTCAACCCTCCGAAACTAAGTTCTCCAGGTTGACAGTCTAAATAAAGGTGTAGATTGTTTATCTCTTTGTCTTTTAATTGAGATAAAACAAAATTAAACATTGGTTCCTGGCTCGTATTAAAAAATACGTTTTGGGTTTCTTTCATTGTTTTTTGATAATGTGACAATTCTGAATAATTGCTTTCAAACATCAGAAAGTCACTTAACACATTTTGAGCGTAGCTTGTGTTACACACAAAGCCCAAAATAATAGCGAAGAAAAATGGTCTTGTTTTCATAGTTTAATAGTTTTAGTTAGTAATTTTTTAATTTTAGTTAATATCAAATTGTATGTAATTGCGAATATTTAAAACAGGAATTGTATAATTTGAAAATGGCTTACTTTGCATTTTTAAAATATTTTTCATAATTCACATTTTTTGTATTTGGCTAAACTCAGATGTAAAATTAGTGAAGCATTGCGTGAGCCAATATCGTTTCATATGTCCTAAATAGCTTTTCGTAGAATTTTACAAAATATTGTATGCATACAGAATTGCACCATACCGTACTAATCAATCATTTTATATAACTATATAGACCATTAGCCCAATTTTCACACCTTTATCAGTGAATAAAAAACAGAAGTGTTCCTAAAATAAAATGAAAATCTAAATGCGGATTGTTATTATGAAGGACTAAAACCTTTCTGATCTTATTATTTCAGTCAGATATTTTGTCTCAAGCAAATGTTCAATAGCTATAACTTACATAGGAACTTAGAATTGGAATATTTTTTTAACACATTATACAAATTCTAATTATAGACGTCATTCTTCCAGCAGAAAAAAGATTTCGTCATAATTATTACAATAATCTTTCCCGAAAAATCGCGAAAGCCATTCTTTAGAATTGTCTAACTTTGGAAAGAAAAACGCTCAAGATATATTGCTAAAATATACCCTCTTTTGCAACAGTTCCCACTCTTCTCGACCTCATTATGAAAGAGGAATTGCCACCACACAAAATAAACAAATCGGATATTCTCATTTTTGCTTCTGTTGGAGCGGGAATGAATATCAATTCGATTGTTTACAAGGTTGTGTAGATGGTTATTCCACCACAATTTTAGTAAATATTGAGTTTCCGTTGCCTTGAATTTCAATAAAATATAAGCCAGGATTTTTGTCACTAAAATCAAGCTTCATATTATTGCTATCTATTTTTAGTTTGCTAATAATTCTGCCAAGTGCATCGGTTACAATTATT
>CAZOHR010000126.1:0-9664 GCA_964579045.1 uncultured Bacteroidales bacterium
GATTCGTCAAATATTGATAAATTCTGGCTCGAAGGCGAATCGAAAATTACTCAATTTGAGCAGATTGACTTTTTGAAGCGTTTTTATTTTTCTGAATTGGGGATTTCGGAAAGTACTACTACGTTAATGAAAGAGCTTATGATAATTGAGTCCGACACACTAGGTACAATAAGTGGCAAAACAGGTTGGGCAATACGCGAAGGAAACAACACAGGATGGTTTGTAGGATACTATATTAAAGCTGACGGAGATATTTTATTTGTGGCAACCAATATTCAACCTAACGATGACTTTAATATGGATATGTTTCCAGTTATCAGAAGAGATATAAGCATGAAGGCGATTAAGATGATTCCCGATAGTCGTTTCATTTATTTTCAATTTTAGCAAAAGTTATCAGAAATAATTACAAGTATTTTTCAATCTCCAAGGCATTTTTATAATGACTAACAGAATTCATAGGAATCTGAATCACATTTTTTGAATCATGAGTTTGTTTTACTTTAAGATAAGCCTTGTCGTAATAAGAAAGTGAAATAAGTGCAACTTCATAAAAATTTCGAGACTCCAGCAACTGCAATGCCATTCGTGCATTTTGATCGCCAAGTCTTTTCGAAATACGAGTAATTGGCTCAGCCAACAGACGAATATCGCAATTTGTGTACTCCGATACTAGGTGTTTTGCTCTTTCCTCTTTGGGGATATCGATAAAAAATAGTTTTGCCTCTTGCATCTGACTAAAGAACTGCGCTGGAATCACAACTTTCCCTATATTAACATTTTCGTCTTCGATCCATACTGGCAATGAAAAATTAGAGTTTCTCAGCTCTGAAAATAATAGATTCTCAAACATTTCGCTACTAGGTTGGTCATCTTCGCCAATACTCCCAAAAGCTGAGCCTTTATGATGAGCAATTCCTTCCAAATCAAGAACCTGATGTCCAAGTTTTTTCAATTCTTTTAGAATGTATGTTTTCCCAGAACCTGTGTATCCTCCAAGCAAATAAATATTAAAACTTTTCGATAGAAAATCTGACACAAAACCACGATAAGCCTTATATCCTCCAGTAATTAGTTTTACATCTGTAAATCCATTCTCCGAGAGGTGCTGAGCAAATGAATTGCTTCGCATACCACCACGCCAACAATGAACAACAAGTTTTCTGTCTGGAGCTACCAAAAGAGATTCACTCACGAAACTTTTCAGTTTAGGATTTACAATCTTGTAACCCAATTCAACCGCTGCTTTCTCTGATTTCTGTTTATAAACTATTCCAACTTGAGCTCTCTCCTCATCCGAAAACAAAGGAATATTTATTGCTCCCGGAATATGCCCCTGCTTATACTCACCTGGGGATCGCACATCAATTATTGGCAAGCCAGAAGAAATAGCATTTTCAATATTTATCTCAGAATACATAGAGCAAAAGTAATTATTTTCAATGTGAAAAGCTGCTAATTCTTTAATATCATTCAGGCACAACAATAGCCCTATCTCTAAAAGAATATCCTAAACCAATTCCTCCCCAAAAATGTAAGGTAAAATCCGAGCCTGGCACAGGAAAACAATCCGTAAGTATTGGTGTTAGGGCGGCTCTAAAAAAGAAGCCACTATTTTCGGGTTGGTATCTGTAGCCAACTCGTATTGGCAATCCCCATTGACCATAATACAAATTGAAGAAAACCCCAGCACCTAGCTCGAGATTATGAACATTTCCATACAAATAACTAAACTGAGGTGTGAAACTTATAAGAGGATCCTCTAATAAACCAAGTTTTGGGAAAAACTGTGCTCCAATAGCTGCATGAATTTTATTATTTTTGCTTACCCACAATTCTCGGTCATAGGTTAGATTGTAAACATAACCCGAACTGCCGAGAATCTCAACAAACACAGCATTTTTTTTGAATAATACTGATTCATCCCCTTTCTGTGCAAAAGTATTTACCGAGACCAGAAAAGCAATTACTGTTAGCAGAGCAAAACTTACAGTTTTAAACTTTGCATTTTCCTGAGTATAGATGTTTTTCACTTTACAATTATTAAAAAGGCAAAGGTAATATATAATTTATAAATGAAAAAATACTAAATATATAGCTCTACACATCAGCACCTTGCAGTTTTTCTCTTTTTACCAGCTCTGCCAGTTTCCATATTTTTAACAATATGATCTTTTGCCAAAGGCACCTTACAAGCTGTTCCTGCTAAAACCACATCAACTTTTCCGATTTTTGATGCAATTGATAGAGCTTTCGAGTTCAGATCCATTATATATGTGCCAACAGCGATTACAAATCCATTCATGCAGTACTTAACTCTGTTTTGAGCTGAAGTAATCTCCTTCTCCACTTTGTCGAGTAACTCGCTGTAGACTGTAATATCCAAATCGGAATCTTCATACATTGCCGCACAATAAGCCAGTGTGTTCCAACCGGCACAAGCTACTCTTTCCTGATCTGATTTCAACCACTTTAGCCCAATATTAAAACCGAAACTTGTTTCTCCTGCAACAAATGGAACTGTAAATTCATTAAGGTAATACCAATAAGCTTGGTCTAACCATTGGTCTAACTGAGCTTCGGTAATTTTCTTCTCATCTGCCATCAGTCCTGCGAGATACATTGCATCCGAATTCCCTGTAGCATAAAGTTCAAGCGACAACTCGTGATTCTTCTTTGTTTTCTTCAGAATAGTTTTTAAATCGGCAACTTTTACTCCAAAAAACGGCTCTCTAGCTCCGTGTTTCATTAATGTTGCTTTGGTTTGTGGATCACCTAGTTTTTCGAGTTCTAATAATATATCTGCTGCTGTCATTTTCCTAAGTTATAGTATTTTCTATTCTAACAATTAATATTTGACAAATAAAACGGCCAAAACGCTTATGCTACTGTTTGAAAAAAATAAATGTTTCTTTAGTTTTATACCCATTTATAAGACTTTCTATTTTTAAAATCATCTTATCCTCGGATATAATTTTTCCTCTGTAAAGAACAGTCCCATAACTAGAAGTGGAATTAAAAGAAATTTTATTCTTCTTAATTTTATAAATCCCATTGTCATAATAAGGTTTGTTAAACCATTCTGCTATTTCATTTGGCTCTCCAGTCGAAGTAACAGAAATTACTGTATCGCCAGGATAAAATTTAACATAGTGGTACGCATCATCTCTTTCTGATCTATAAACTCCGTCATATCGCACATTTGAGTTTTGGGCAAAAATGCCTAGAGTTGTAAATAAAAAAACTAAAGCTAAGAGTGTCTTTTTCATGTAATTTGATTTTATTTTCAAAAGTAGTAAAAAATTATTTATTATAAAAGATCTGTATATTTAAACTGAATTAAGAATTGTAGAAAATTTCTCTCGAATCGAAAGACAGGTTTAAAATTCTTCACAACAACCTCAAATTCTAACAAATCCTCGAAAACCTCTTACATTATAATAAGATTCCGCACCATTGTGATAAACGAAGACATTATTGTAGCGACGATCACAAAACAATGCACCTCCCAATTTCCTAATTTCTATTGGTGTCTTAACCCAACTTGATGTTTTATTATCAAAATTTCCTAGCTTCTGTAAGTAACGATATTGCTCTTCACTCAGAATTTCAATACCCATGGCCATCGCCATATCAACAGCACTATTGTTTGGTTTATGTTCTTTCCTTGAATCCAGACCTTTGCGATCATAACAGAGACTTCGACGACCTTTTGGACTTTCTGCCGAACAATCGAAAAAAACATATTGGTTGGTCTTTATATCAAAAGCTACAACATCGGGCTCTCCTTCAGTTCGTTCCATTTCAAAGAGTGACCATATTTCTTCCTCCGCATTCGCTAATTTAGCCTCTACATTCGACCAATCAATATCTTTGTGACGATTAATATTTTTTTCAAAGCGGGATTTTAAAATTCCTATAAGCTCTTCCTTTTTTTCTGCTGTTAATATCTTACAAATTTCCATGGTAATTGTACATTTAGTTTTAATTATGCGCTCAACTGGCTAGTTAGAAACAAGGCTATCAAAAAATTGTTTAAGCTACTCTATTCTAAACAATAAGCATTAATATAGAATCCAAAATTCTAAAGACAGCCTTAAGTCTTTACAACAACCAGATAAATTAAATCAATTTTACCATCTAGTCTGATACTTTTTTTAATCTTAAATCCACAACTTTTAACAAACTCTTCGTATGTCTTTTTACTCCATTTATTTCGGGCGCTGAAACCAAAAATACTCATAAACCGTGATATCATGCGTGATTTAAAACTTTCGCCATGACAAAATGTTGGCAAAATTGCTTCTCCATCATTTTTTAATACTCTTCGAATCTCATAAAGGGCAGTCTGTGGTTCGTACAATAAATGTAAAACATTGGAAGCCAACACTTTATCAAAAGACATATCCAAATAGCTCAAATTATATGAATCACCGACTTCAAATTCAACATTATTAACGTTCAGTTCTACCTGCTTTTCTTTTGCTATTTCGATCATTTCCTGAGCAATATCCATAGCTTTAATGCTTTTAACAGCATCGCAAATTCTAAATGAAATCAATCCTGTGCCAGTTGCAATCTCGAGCAAATCATCATTTTTTTTAATATCAGATTTCAATTGTATGTATAGTTTCTCATAAGTCTTGCCAAGAGTTTTACTAATAAACCTGTCGTATTTTCCTGCAAACCAATTCCAGAAATTTCTTTCGTTTTCAATTCTGCTTTTCATGTGTCATTTTTTAATTAATTGTTCCAAACAAATTCTTTCGTTTTGTTTGATGATAGTTTATGAATGTTTTGTTTAAGCTTATTTATTCTGAAAGGCTTGCCATGTGCAGGGTAAATCATTCTAACCCCCATATCAATAAACTTTTGCCATGTTAGATAAAACTGTTCTAAGTCAGTAATAAAAGGAGGAGCATATCTAGTTCCAAGAATCCTTAAGTAATCAGCAGCAGAATCACCACAAAATAAATTCATATTCTCGTCCAACAAACTGATGCTATCGGTTGTATGGCCCGGGGAAAAGACTGAAATTAGCTTTCTTCCAAGAATTTTTTCAAGACTTGAATCTTCATTTGTAAGTAAAATATCAGTCTCTCTAACAATATAAGGTGGAAAACTTAATGTCCATTTTTTGTTTATTTTACGATAAAGCCCAGCTGCTTTTTCCATTCTTTTATTGCACCAGACACCACCTAAATCTCGTGCATTAATCCCACTTGCAAGATGTTTTACAGATTCTAAATGCAGTATCAATTTTAATTCTGGATTTATACTGAGTAAATCATTTACAAGTCCTGAATGATCGTCGTGATGATGTGTTAAATACAAAAATTTGATTTCTTCAGGTGTAATATTATTCAGTTTTAAAGATTGAAAAAACATTGTTCTATCAGATTCATAGCCAGTATCTATCAACAAAAAGCCTTCATCAAGCGATAATAAATAGCAATTGGTTTTAGAAAGTTTTATTATAACTAAACTACGAGATATCATTTCAATCTTAATTAAAAATGTTGTAAAAATGACTTATTCATTATTGGTTTTCAAGCAATAGCTGCTTTGTTTTTCTTAATCAACTTATAGATTTCAAACCAAATAATGCTAAAACAGCCCGCTAGAGCACAAATAACAAATTCTACAACACTAATCCTTTCAAACTGGAAGAGGTCCAATAAAAACGGAATATTCAAAATCAAAATGAGAAAGATAAAAGCACCGCCAACTACCCATTTTACTGCTTTATTTGGAGTTACAATAATCTTAAAGATATTCGAAGTCCATGAACGGTTCGACATGATTACCGCAAGATTTGATATTATTAGAGCAACAAAACAAAATGTTCTAACTTCTTTTTCAGAATAACCATAATTTAAGCCTACGAAATAAATTACTAGGCAAATAAGGAGTATTCCAACGCCTTGCATGCAACTTAGAAGTATTTTCTTCGCACCAAAAAACGGCTCGGAAATTTCTTTTGGAGGTCGAGACATTACATTGCTTTCTTCTTTTTCTGCCTCAAAAATAATTGAACAAGCAGGATCAATAATTAATTCTAGAAAGACAATATGAACTGGCCACAAAATAAGAGGTAAATCGGCAAAGAATACTGGAATAAGCGATAGTCCAGCGATTGGAACATGGATGGCAAAAATATAGGCAAGTGCTTTTTGCAAATTATCAAAAATTCTCCTACCCATTTTCACAGCTCCAACTATAGAGGAGAAATTATCATCCATTAAAACCAATGAAGAGGCTTCCCTTGCAACGTCGGTTCCTTTCTCTCCCATAGCAATTCCGATATTTGCGGCTTTTAATGCAGGGGCATCATTTACACCATCACCTGTCATCGCAACAATTTCGTTATTACGTTTTAGAGCATTTACAATTTTAAGTTTTTGCTCAGGTACAACACGAGCGAAAATATTAACATTTTTTATGCGTTCACACAACTGTTCTTCGGTCATTTCATTCAATTCTGGACCAGTTATACAGTTTTCATAATTTGTAATTCCTATATTTTTCCCAATATTAATAGCCGTAACAGGATAATCGCCAGTAATCATTATAACTCGAATTCCTGCTTTATGACATTCTTTAACAGCCATAGGCACATTATCTCTTACAGGGTCGGACAAGCCAATTAAACCAATAAATTCGAAATCGAAATCATGCTGTATCTCTGGCAATTTCCCCGACTCAAGTCTAGCTGTTGCTACACCCAATACCCTTAATCCAGTAGAAGCCATTTCGGCAACAGCTTTTCCATAATCTGATATTTGTTCTTTATTTAGGTGGCATAAATCGAATATTGCTTCAGGAGCACCTTTTGCTGCAATAACCTGACTATGAGTTCCTGTATTTGAAAAAACTCTTGACATAGCCAATAAGTCTTTTGAAAGAGGATATTCTTTTTCCATTTTCCAGTCGTTATGAATATGCTCGGTACTTTTAAGAAAAATATCGCCAGCATTAATAATAGCTTTTTCCATTGGATCAAAAGGATTAGCCTGACTAGATAGGATAGCATATTCAATAATCTCATGAAATGGCTCAGGAAAATCTTTACCTGGCAAAACATCAAAAAAATCTTTTCCGTTATGAATACGTGTAACTGTCATTTTGTTTTGGGTGAGAGTGCCAGTTTTATCAGTACAAAGAACCGTTGCTGACCCAAGTGTTTCAATCGCTGCTGGTTTGCGTGTAAGAACATGTTTTTTGGAAATTCGCCATGCTCCTAATGCTAGAAAGATTGTCAAGACTACCGGAAATTCTTCAGGTAACATTGCCATTGCAAGAGTAATTCCAGCCAAAAAGCCTTTTAACAAGTCACCCCTAGTTAGAGTATAAATTCCGATAACCAAAACACATAAAGATATCCCAATTATTGCAAGACGCTTTACTAACACTGACATCTCTCGTTTTAATTGAGTAGGTTCCTCCTTTACAGATTCTAAAGCTTTGCCGATTTTCCCGATTTCGGTATTCATTCCGACAGATGTAACTTCAATTATTCCGTTTCCTTGAACAATCATAGATCCTGAATAAACCATAGGAATATCATCACCACCTGGCACAAAAGTACTGTCAGATACTTTCCATTCTCTTTTCATAACTGGTACCGGTTCTCCTGTTAACAAGGATTCGTCTGACGATAAGTTATTGCAACTAATTACTTTCCCATCTGCAGGAACACGATCACCTTCCTGTAAAATCACAATATCTCCTCTCACAACTTCCCTTCCTGCAATTCTGATTGTTTCACCATCGCGCATAACTAGAGCTCTAGGACTAGCAAGATCCTTTAATGCATCCAATGCTTTTTCCGTTTTCTTTTCCTGATAAAACTCTATTCCCATTACAACAAAAACAAATCCCAGCAGCATTAAGCCCTCTTGAATATCGCCTAAAATCAAATACAAAGTTCCACAGGCGACAAGCAAAAGAAACATTGGTTCCTTTACAACTCCAACAGCAATCTGAAGGACTCCCTTTGGTTTGGATGATGGTAATTCGTTAAATCCTTCTTTTTTTAGTCTTTCGCCAGCCTCCTGTTGTGAAAGCCCATTTAAATCTCCTTCGTTTAATGTGTTTTCCATATAATTACTGTCTTTAGTTAGCTTATACTAACTATATAAATAAATAAAAAATTAGTTTTCTTTTAGTACTTTTAATAATAGGCTTATTAAAATCTCCTTTTCCTCACTATTTAGCTTTCTGCTAAATGACTCAGCTATAACTTTATGAGCATACTCATGAATTTGATTTATTAGTTTTCCTTTTTCGGTTAGATGCAGGTGTGCACTACGTCGATCTTCATCAGATTTAACTTTAAAAACATAGTCCTTTTCGATAAACTTATCAATAGCTACCTTAACTGTTGGTTTAGACAACTTTAACTGCGTAGCCAACTCTGTTATACTTGGGTTATCCAATAGATTTATCGTCTCAATGTATCTCATTTGAGTAGGAGTAAGATTTGATAAATTAAACTGATCTTTTGCAGACTCCTCAGTATCCACAATAATTCCAGATAATTTTGCAATAATATCTACCAATAATTCCATGCTGCAAATATAGTTAGTTTTTACTAACTATAAAATATTTAAAGGTATTTTAAAAAAAAATTTCTGAGTTTGATATTGTTATAAAAGTCTGGTTCGCTAATAAATTTGTCATTCCAGTTTAAAATCACTAATTTTACACACAAAATTAACGAACAAAAAAATACGATATTTTTGTTCAATATATTTTTTAACAAAATTTTATGAAAATTGAATTCACCAAATATCAGGGTGCAGGAAACGATTTTATAATTATTGATTGTCGTGAGAAAGAGTGTAAACTTAGCCTTAACGACATTCGGTTTTTGTGCGACAGACGCTTTGGCGTAGGTGCAGATGGTCTTATGACAATTAATAATAGTCTGGGGTTTGATTTTGGAATGAGATATTACAATTCAGATGGCAAAGAAGCCAGTATGTGTGGTAATGGAGGCAGATGTATTGCAGAATATGCCCGAAGAAACAAAATCACAGATAATAACAAAATTACATTCAGTGCCGTTGACGGAAGCCATACAGCTACAATAAATGGAGATCAGATTTCGCTTTCTATGAACGATGTAGAGGAAATTACTGGATATAGTGATGGCTTCTTTCTCAATACTGGCTCACCTCACTTTGTAAAGTTTGTTGATAGCATCGAGAGTATTGATGTATTTAAAGAAGGAAAAGATATTGCAGATGAAACAAGATTCTCACCTCTACGAACTAATGTTAACTTTTTGGAACTTACAGATAAAGTGACTAAGATTGCTACATTTGAACGAGGTGTCGAAGCAGAAACCCTCGCTTGTGGAACGGGAGCAGTAGCGTCGGCCATTGTTTTATTTCATACTGGCAAAACAATACAGTTACCTATAAAACTCGAAGCAAAAGGTGGAAACTTAGAAGTTGACTTTACACAATCTGGCAAAAAATACACAAACGTATTTCTTACAGGACCAGCGGAATATGTTTTTAAAGGTGAGATTGAGATTTAGTTTGTACTATCAGTTTTACAACTATTAAGAAAGTTAAAACAAACGGGTCAAGCAATATTTCTGGGGGGAAGCAAAGTATAGTGACAACGATTAATCGAATTATGCGATGAATAATCG
>CAZOHR010000127.1:0-9660 GCA_964579045.1 uncultured Bacteroidales bacterium
TAAAAGACTTATATAAAAATCCAGAAATAGAAAATTATGTACATAATGGTAAAAAACTTCCAATAAAATATAAACGTTTATTTGAGCGTTCTTTAGTATGTTCTAATATTCAAGGTGAAAAATCATTATATGTAATACTAACTAATGCAATTAAATATAGTTTTTCTCAAACAATTCAAAAGAAAAGTGACGTAAATCCTTAATTATTTCACGAGCTTTGGCTTCAACCTCATTTAACTCGAATTTTATTTGCTTATGTGGCTCTCTTGGTTTTTGACTTTGAATTTTGTCCCAATCATCTTGATTAAAACTATATCCCTTAATTGCATAAAACTTAGTAACGCCTCCATAATAAATTCTAAGTTTAACTGGGTATTTTCCATTTTTAAGTGGACGTCTATAGTCCAAATCTATTCCCGAAATTGCTATTGTTCTCATAAAATGTTCTTTAAAATTTGCAAAATATTTGCAAAAAAAATTGATTATATATCCTCATTTAATACTAAACAAAGATAATTCAAATTTTTAGCACAACCTTCTGAAACCCTTACTATATCAGCCTTATTAGCAAATTTTATTAACAATTAATAAATGAAAAATACGGTTTCATAATCATGAGGTCGGCGGTTCAACCCCGCCTCTCGCTACAAACAAACACAATCACAAAACCGCATCAGCGGTTTTTTTTATTAAATAATTCCTGCACACGAAACGTAGTTTCAGCTGTGCAGGGATTATTTAATAAAATCCTGCTTTGCAGGAGTGATTGTGTTTGTTTGTAAAGTCTCCCCCTACCGGGCTCAGCGTAGCTAACCCCGCCGAATTCATGCGAAAAAAGATCTTGCAGAAAATCTTTAAAAAATTAAACTTGTTTAATTTTTTAAAGATTAGATCCAATCATCAATATTTAATAAACCCATGGCAAACTCGCACTTGGCAAATTGACTACGCAATCCAGTGCAAAATTCTGGTTAAAAGCAATTCCCATTCCGGCAGAAGTGGACTTTCAATCAATTTCAATTTGACCCTTCCCAAAATTCATAAGCTATCTTTTAAATTTGTATTTTTGACAACACATCTTTGGGATGATAAAGCTCAAATATTGCAAAATGAATGGTGATCTAAAATAATCAAAACAATATTGTAAATGTTAAGTAAATTTATTGACGTATTAAAAGAAGATGAACAGCATTGGCCAAGATTTCAGAAGGCTTTTGAAGTAAGAGACATTGCTCCTAAAACAATTTTATTATATGAGGGAGAAATAGCTGACAAAATTTATTTCATCGAAAAAGGGTGTTTGCGCATGTCGTTTAATAAAGATGGGAAAGATATCACTTTTCAATTTTTCTTTGAAGGACAAGCTGTTGCTTCGATTGACAGTTTTATGTGTAAAGTGCCAAGTTTGTTTACTATCGAAAGCATTGAACCATCAAAGATTGTATGTATAAAAAAGAATGATTTTGAAGAGCTTCAAAGTATTTACCCTGGATTAAAAAATGGTTTGCAGGATTTAGTTTTCGAGCGTTTTAGAAATTACGCGCAGCTTTTTCTCTCAAGAATTAAAGACACACCAAGAGAACGATATGTGGATTTAGTAAAAAACCATCCTGAAATAATAAAACGGGTTCCACAACATTATATCGCCTCATTTTTGGGGATTACCGCTATTTCTTTAAGTAGGATACGGAATAGAAGGTAAGAGTATTTCGCAATTATTTAGGTACTATGTCAAAACTAGATTTAAGTTCTTGTAGTCGGTAAAATTGGTAATCGGTAATCGGTGGTTGGTGGTCGGTGCTGTTGCCTACCGATTACTGCTTACCAATTACAGATTTTACCCTGCGATGTGCTGATCCGCTAACCAGCGGACGAAGTGAGCAGCGCCGAAGGTTACAGATTACCGCTTACAAAATTTTACCTGATATCTAAATAGTTACAGCATTTCTTAACAATTGTTATCGTCTGCTTTTCTGCTTTTTATGAATTTTGCCAAAATTTGTAATATGAGACAAGTATGTATAGCTTTCGGCGAAAGGAAAGGAGAGATAAAATGAGAAAGAATGTAATCCGTTTTACTGTTAATCTTACACTACTGATTTTCGGTACAGCAACAGTATTTTCAGGAATGTTGATACAGTTAGAATATCATATAGGTAATCATGGGAACACATTCGAAAACCAAGCGGTTATGGGATTGAGCTATTATGAGTGGTCCTGGATTCACAAAATTGCGATCATTCTGCTATCAGTTCTTATGATTATGCATATTTATCAGCATTGGAATTGGTACAAAGCAGTGGTAAGGAAAAGACTTTTTACAAAGAACATTCAAGTAATTATTTTGTCCTTGCTTTTTGCTTTGGTTGCCATTACAGGATTTGTGCCTTGGTTAATAGATTTGTTGAATGGTGATGACATGCTAAGGAAAGGCATAATTGAAATTCATGATAAATTTGCTTTAATATTTTCAGTTTTTCTTATTCTCCATATTGCCAAAAGGCTAAAACGTTTTTTAATGCTTTTGAAAGGTAAAGGTAGTGTACATGAATGAGACTACTCGCTTCTGCGGCTTTGTATTTTGTCCAATCTTGAATCAACCGGACCCACAAAAACCATAAAATTTTCCCCAGCTACCGCGAGAATGTTTCTCGTGGTTTTGCAGCTTAAAGCTGCAACAAAATCCATAAAACTCCTCACTTGTGCGGATTTGTAATCCATGTCCTTGGCATTACATTCACTAAGATTACAAATCCGAGCCAACGTGAGTTTTATTGCTGCACTTTGAAAATTGCTTAAAACTTTATACTTTAGCTGCAAATTCAGAAATGTGTTTTTATGACAAACGATTCTACTGCAATAATTGATACAACACTTGATATTCCATTTGGAAATTTCACAACTCGTTTGCAACTTGGCAAAGGAGATTTTGCTCGCCCATACGATAGCACTTATGGAATACCGAAGGATGTGCAATACGCGGCTATTACTGTTATTGTTGTGATTTTTATCTATATTTTTATCAGAGTCAGACACGCACTTGACAAAGATTTGGGGAATAAGAGGTGATGTGTTGTAAACAAATTAATAGTGCAATAATTTTCATGCCGAATGTTTCTCAAATATTTACACCACATAAATTGTTAATAGAACAATTATAAAAGTGGTTTTGAACTTATCGTCGAACGACATCTAATGAGATGAAATAAATGAAAATATGTAAACTTCTTTTAATATTTTTGTAAAATGAAACCAATTCAGCTTATAGAAATTCTCGTTTTAACTCTGCTGTGCTTAGGTGCTGTTTATACTATGTATCTAATATTTAGGGATCCGATTAATATGTTTAAATCGTTTCTCAGATACCTGAAGGATTATAATGTGAGATTAAAGATTGTGTCGTCTCCACTTTGGGGTGTTTTTTGGATGCTTGATAAACAGTTTAGTTTGAACATATTTTATGAAGACATTGAAGAAACTTCCATTAAGAGTGCCATTAACTTTGACGATTTTAAGAAGTATATTATAATTAATATTGAAGATTTTTCTACTTTAGAAAATAGGCTGTCAACTGAGAGATATTTTAAGAAAAGTATTGACATGTCATCGATTGCAGGCATTACAAATTATCAAGGCCAAACAATTATATTGCTTAATGATAGAATTTCATGGCATGATTGCATCGCTTTATTTAGAGCAATTTCAATAATCGCACAAGATTTAAATCTATACTCAACCAAGCTCGTCTTTATTGAATATTCTAGTATTGATAAATCTTTTTTTTGCATGGAGAAAGATGGGTATTCATTAATGTTAGTTGGAAAAACATATTCCAATAAAAAGATTTACCTAAAATTTGACGATAATGCAAATATATACTACAATTCTAATATCGATTATTTTCCAAATTTCAGATTTAAAAGGTTTATTAAAAATGTAGATAAGTTAATATTTGAGAGTAGTGATAATTTAACAATCAAAAAATGAACATCCTCCTTCACACCACTACTGCTATAACAATTGCTGCCACAACAATAGGGAAGAGCGAATTCTTGGACGATAAACCAATTGTCCCAACATTAAAGAAAGGTTTGTTTGTGTTTTTGGCTGCTTTTATTTCACATGCCGCTCTCGATTTTATTCCACATTGTTATCCGCTGCCAGCTAAAATTGATGTGATTGTCAGCCTAGCTGTGTTTGGCTTATTTTTGTTTAGAATTCAAAAAGAGTTCAGGATTTTTATGATTTTGGCTTTTGTTGGTGGAATCTTTCCCGATTTAATTGATCTTGGACCAGCAATTATTGGCAAATATACTGTACTAAGCTTTGGCTCAAGTAGCAAAGTTTTTCCATGGCATTGGGAGGGTTTTTCAGGTTCGATATATAACTTTAATTGCGCAAAATCATATTTTTATTTAGCATGTTTACTTTTGGTCTGTGCCATAATGTGGTTGATTAAATGGAAGGATATTACAAATATTTTTAAACGAAGGATTCTGTAAATCGGATTTGATTAATACCCCATTTACAGATTTCAATCTTAGTAAATTATTTTGTTTTAAATTTTTGGTTTCCAACATTCTATGGTTAATCTTGAATTTCTATTCTATCTCACAATGCTATTAAATCAAACCCGAATTTATAATCTATTAAAGATTTTGCAGCTACGTTCTCAATCCATGCTTTCTCGTTATGACTGATTTCGATTAAGTCTTTTGTTGAAAAGTCGCAGAATTTTATTAAAACTTTATCCATCATTTCGATTTCTTCTGAGCTTAATATTTGCGGATAAA
The DNA here is from genome assembly GCA_964579045.1 of uncultured Bacteroidales bacterium. Lineage (GTDB taxonomy): Bacteria > Bacteroidota > Bacteroidia > Bacteroidales > ML635J-15 > Bact-19. Next base: position 4,794 of record CAZOHR010000127.1, read on the forward strand.
ACTCCATTTGCGATTTTTTTATTAACTCGCCTACGCCATCAGCAAAATAGGTGTGTTCAATCGAAATTTTGTTTCCCTTATTTAAAAAATCATATAAGCTGTTAAAGTTATTTGGAACTGGACCCAAATCTATTGCGGCATATCTGAATCCACTTATTGACTGACCAAAAGTTTTAAACATTCCAAAATCGGAATAAAACAGTAATTTGTTAAGCTTTGTTTTCCAAGTTTGAGTTTTTTCTGCAAAATAAATAATCATATTCGCCAGTTTTTCAATATCTGGAGTTTTATAACCAGTAAAAGAATCGGGCATACAATTTCCTGTTAAATATTGCTGTATATAACGCTCTTGTTTATTGTTTCTGCCAGCTTCGAGAAGTTGCTCTATTCTCTTTATCGTTTTAATTTTAAAGTTATTTTCGAGTTTTTTGCTGCTTTCTATCGCTTTTCTAAACTCGTGAGGATCTGCAATCAGGTTAATCAACATCGAATTCGATGAACTCGGGACCTCTCCGGCTTCGTATTGGCGATATGTGTTCGCTCCAAATCCCAGAATCTCCGACATTTTTATCGCCGAAACCCCATATTTTTCTCTTATTGCAATTATTTGCCCAGGAAAAGGTATCGAATTTTTTTCGCGATACTTGTTCAATACCTGATTGTAATTTAATTTTGAAAATAAATCGTCTTCAAAAAGTTCGCCTGTATCTATACATTTATATGCATGAAAAACGATTTCAAATTCTTCTTTCCGAAAACTTGCATTACGTATTTCTTTTACGATTTGCATCTCTTTACCTGTAATTGGACTTTTCATAATTATTTTGTTTTAAACGGAAACGACATCTTAAATTCTGCAACATGAAAGGAAATACAAACTGCCTGTGTGTTTTCAACTCCCATACTAACTTTAATATAAATCTCTTCATCTTTTAGGATTATTCCGAAAACCCACATCGGTAAAATTCCATGCATTTTTTCATCTAAAGGGCCATGCATATAATTTTCAATTGTTAGTTTCAAAATCTCTTCAATCCGCTGATTCGGTGTAATCTCTAAATCGAGTAAAGCTTGACGGTTCTTACCTCTTTCATCCCAAATCAAAATGCCAAAGATTCTAATTTTTTGCTTCAGATTAGTTAGATATTGTTCTATTTCTTTTTGCGTCGCCATTTGCTTTAAAGTTGCAAATATAAAAATATATTTATAATAAACAACTATAAAGTTGATATATTTTGTTTTATGTTGCATTTTCTCATAATCTTACAACCATTAACCTAAATTGTGTAATGCTTTTTGAATTTGGTATTCGCAATTTTGTAGAATGAAAAATCATGTGAAATCAAATTCGAATCGTAGAAATGCGAATATTTGTAAGGCGATGGGCATTATGGCTTTTGTGATGTTTTCGGGTTCGCTATTCTGTCAAGCTCCAACTTTGGGTACATCCTCTAGTTTTGCGGCATTTACCGCTGTGGGAGCATTTAGTAATCTTGATGAAACTAATATAACTGGTGATATCGGCACAAATGTAGGAGCATTTAGTGGGTTTCCTCCCGGAATTGTGTTAGGACAAACCAATGTTACTGATGCTATCTCTGCTCAGGCTGCAATTGATGTGGACTTGGCTTATAACGAATTATTTGGGACTACTTGTGGAGTTGTAATTGGGACGACTCTGGGCAATGGACAAATCCTTACTCCCGAAGTTTATTGTTTAGGTGCAGCATCTACTCTAAATGGAGATTTAACTTTTGACGCACAAGGCAATGTGGATGCAATTTTTATCATTAAAATAAATGGGGCTTTTACTACAAGCACATTCGCAAATGTTATTCTGATTAACTCTGCTTCGGCTTGCAATATTTACTGGCAAGTAAATGGTCAGTTTAAACTGGGAGAAAGTACCGTTTTTAAAGGTACTGTGATTGCCGATGGAGCAATAATTTTACTCGCAAGTTCTACTATTGATGGCAGATTACTTTCTAGAGCAGGAGATATCTCTCTAGAATCAAATATTGTGACCTTAACATGTGGTGAAGTTATTTTGCCTGTAGAACTTACTCTATTTGCCGCAGAATGCATAGATGGGCAAGCAATAGTTTGTTGGAATACCGCTTCGGAAATCAATAACAGGGATTTTACTCTTGAGTGTAGCGCCGAAGGTACAAATTGGGAAACTTTAGGCATCTTAAATGGCGGAGGAAATCTCTCAACATCAAGCCATTATTCATTTATGCATAACAATCCTTATCCGTTGACTTCGTACTACCGTTTAAAGCAAACAGATTTTGACCAAAATTTTAATTATTCGCCAATAATAAGTCTTGAAAACTGTCAGCCAATATTGGCAGAATTAAGTGTTTTTCCTAATCCCGTTACAAATACACTTTTCTTAAACTATACAGGCGATCCCGACAAAACTATTTCGATTGTTGTTTATAATTCATTTGGTCAAATGGTCTATAAATCAGATGTTTATCAATCTCAACTTGATTTATCCGACAAAGCCAATGGAATATATTTTCTGCATTTCAATTATTCAGGTGGAATGATAATTAAGCGAATTGTACTTGCTGGGGATAGTGGAATTTAGGTCACTATTTTGGTCTGAGGGATATTTATGTAGGCTGTAGTCGGTAAGTAGCAGCACACCGACCACCGACTACAAATTTTACCGATTACCGACTACAAATTTTACCGATTACCAAATTTGATTCCGATTTTGTCATAATACCTAAATATATATCTTTGCCAAAAAAAATCATGAGCAAATTATTAAAGATATTTAGTTTGGTTTTAATGTTGGCTGGGTATTGTGGATCTATTTCTGCGCAGCTTGTTGATATTGAATCGCAGCGACTGAGGAATGACACAACACGTATTGCTGGAGTAGCTGGTCTGGCATATTCATACAAACAGTCAAATGATGTAAAAATCACTGATATTGATGCTAGTCTTACCATGCAAGTGAGGAGTAAAAACAAAAAAGATATTCTGCTGCTTTTAGGGAATTACGAATTGCTGAGGACCTCAACAGAAAGTCTTACTAATACAGGATTTGGACATATTCGGTTCACGCATAAGTTCAATTCTTTTTTTAGATTAGAAGCCTTTTCGCAGTATCAAACAAATGAAAACTTGCATGTTAAAAATCGCTATCTCTTTGGCGTGGGGCCACGATTAAGGGTTTTTAACCGCAAAAATGCCGATTCCGCTTTTGGCTGTTTGTATATGGCAGAGTGGGAGCAAACCACGGATGTTTTGTCAGATTTAATCTTGTATCATCGTATTTCATCTTACCTGACTTTTAACTTTGTTATTAAAGAGGATTTTTGTGAAATTAATTCTATAACTTATTATCAACCATTGGTAACTGATTTTGGAGATTACAGACTTTCCAACAATACGTCACTGCACATAAAACTATTTAAAAATCTTGGTTTCGAAACAGGAGTGAAGTATAGCTTTGATTCTCAGCCTCCATCAGGTGTAATCAATAATTCATTTTCAACCACAATGGGAGTGAAGTATAAGTTTTAGTTGGGGATTTGGTTAGTTGGTAGTGGGGTTTGCCTTAGTCGCTTCCGCTTTTGGCGAAACTGCTATCTTTTCTAATAAATTAGCAGTATCTCAAGTTTTAAGATAATTTACCGACTACCTCCTACCAACTACCAACTACCAACTACCAACTACACTAGATTTCTTTCCAGCCATTTTTCTTGTAATTATCAAGAATTTTATTGGCCGAACTCTTGGTTACAAATTCATCCTCAATAAAAATGACGTAACAGTTCTTGTCTATGTTAATATTAACTTTCTTAATTTTCTTGGTCTTTTCCCAGACAATTTCTTCAACATCCATACCAACCGCAGGAACCAAATCTGACTTCACTTCTTTTCTAAGAATAAATTTGGAGTATTTCTCATCAATAAAAACCTGATCAATTATTATTGTACCCATAATGCTGTTATTAAAGTTTAAAATCTGTATTATTTTTAAAGTCCAAATTTAAAACTTTTATTCAGATGATAAAATGGGCAGTGCATTTTTTTATTATTTTATATTTCGTAAATATTTAGGTATTAGGTCAGAACAAGGATTCAGTTTTTTTAATAGTTGTTTTTTGTAATCTGTAATCAGTAATCTGTAATCAGTGGGTTTGCAGTAAGATTGAGATTGTGCTGTTTTATATTAAAGATAAATTCACAATTTCGATAATCGGCAGCAAATATTCAGTGACAGATTACAGATTACCAATTATCGAATACATTTACATATTCTCGCTATAATTTTCCGCAGAAAGATTCTGATTTTGAAATCATTGAGCCCAATTTCTTGCCAAATACTTCGTAACGTTCAATTAAATCATTTGCTGTTTGTTGAGTTATATAATTATGGTCTAATGAAGTTTCTAACCAATGTTGAGTTTCTAATTGTTCGCCTTCCGCATCTGTTAACTTACTCTCGAAATGTTTAATGTATCTGCGTTTACCCCATGCTTCAGCAATTTGTGCTCCAACAGATCTTGATGATCTTCTTATTTGGCTTGTTAGTGAGTATATTTCTTCTTTTGGGAAATCTTTGGATATTTCGAATATCTCTTTAGCCAATTGTCTAGCGATTTGATAAACCTCAAGATCTCGAAAAGATTTAACATAACTCATTAGTGCATTGTTTTTGTTTCTGTATGCAAATATAAAGAATATTTTATTGAATTCTTGTTTTTATTCATATTGTTTTTATCATTGGATTACGTAAAGCAAAATCACAGAATTATTATTAAATCAGTTTACATAACAATCACCGACTACTGTGGTCTCATGAAATAAGTTTACTAAAAGTTTACTTGATAACTTTTTAAAA
>CAZOHR010000128.1:0-9645 GCA_964579045.1 uncultured Bacteroidales bacterium
GTCAGAACTTGTTGGGTAAACGTGTTGACTTTTCTGCTCGTTCGGTTATTGTTGTAGGTCCTGAACTTAAAATGCATGAATGCGGTATTCCTAAGGATATGGCAGCAGAGTTATACAAACCTTTCATTATCAGAAAATTAACTGAAAGAGGTATTGTCAAGACTGTAAAATCAGCTAAAAAGATTGTTGAAAGAAAAGATCCAGTTATTTGGGATATTCTTGAAAATGTACTTAAAGGTCATCCCGTACTACTTAACCGTGCTCCTACATTGCACCGTTTAGGTATTCAGGCTTTCCAACCAAAACTTATCGAAGGTAAAGCTATTCAGTTGCATCCATTGGTTTGTACTGCATTCAACGCCGACTTTGACGGTGACCAGATGGCGGTTCATCTTCCACTTGGAAATGCTGCAATTCTCGAAGCTCAAGTACTGATGCTTGCTTCACACAATATTCTTAACCCTGCAAATGGTGCTCCTATCACTGTTCCTTCTCAGGACATGGTTTTAGGTTTGTACTATTTAACTAAAGAACGCAGAGGCGTTATTGGTGAAGGTAAAATCTATTATTCTCCAGAAGAAGTTACAATCGCTCATAACGAAGGTAAATTAGGACTTCATGCAATTATTAAAGTTAGAACTGAAGACATAAACGAGAACGGTGAAATCGTTACAAAAATGATTCAAACCACTGCTGGTCGTGTTCTATTTAATAAAATTGTACCAAGAGAGTACGGATATATTAACGAATTACTTACTAAGAAATCTTTAAGAGATATTATCGGTAATCTGGTTGGAAAATGTGGTACTGCTGCAACCGCCAAGTTCCTTGATGATATTAAAGATCTTGGTTATTATAACGCATTCGTAGGTGGCTTGTCATTTAATCTTGATAATGTAATCGTACCTGATGAAAAACAAGAATTAGTTGATGAAGGTTACGAGCAGGTTGATGAAATTATGTTCAACTACGAAAACGGTTTTATTACTGATAATGAAAGATACAATCAGGTTATTGATGTTTGGACAAATATCAATGCTCGTTTAAGTATCGAGGTAATGAGAAAGTTATCATCAGATAATCAGGGATTTAATGCCGTTTATATGATGCTTGACTCTGGCGCGAGGGGTTCGAAAGAGCAGATCAGCCAGTTGTGTGGTATGAGAGGTCTTATGGCAAAACCACAAAAATCTGGTGTTGCAACAAGTGAGATTATCGAAAACCCTATTCTATCAAACTTTAAAGAAGGTTTATCAATTCTTGAGTACTTTATCTCAACTCACGGTGCACGTAAAGGTCTTGCCGATACTGCACTTAAGACAGCAGATGCTGGTTATCTTACTAGACGTTTGGTTGACGTATCTCAAGATGTTGTAATCACCGAAGAAGATTGTGGTACTTTAAGAGGTCTTGTTGCTACCGAGCTTAAGAAAAATGATGAAGAGGTTATCGAATCACTTTATGACAGAATTCTTGGTCGTACAAGTGTCCACGATATCTATCATCCTCAAACCGAAGAACTTATTGTAAGTTCTGGTGAGGAAATTACTGAGAAGCTGGCAAGAATTATCGAAGGTTCTCCAATTGAAAAAGTGGAAATCCGTTCGGTATTAACTTGCGAATCGCGTAAAGGAGTATGCTCAAAATGTTACGGACGTAATCTAGCTACCAGAAAAATGGTTCAAAAAGGAGAAGCTGTTGGTGTTATTGCCGCACAGTCAATCGGTGAGCCAGGTACTCAGCTTACTCTTCGTACTTTCCATATGGGGGGGGTTGCTGGTAATATCGCAACCGAATCATCAATTACTGCAAAATACGACGGCGTACTTGAAATAGATGAATTAAGAACTGTATCTCACGAAGAATCTGACGGTACCACTGTTGATATCGTTGTAACTCGTATGGCTGAAATGAAAATTGTGGATGTGAAAACAAAAATTCCACTTGTAAACAAACCTATACCTTATGGTTCGAAATTGTTCTTTAAACCAGGACAGTTGATTAAAAAAGGTGACAAGGTATGTGAGTGGGACTTATATAACATCGTAATTATTAGTGAGTATTCGGGTAAGTTGATGTTCGAAGATGTTATAGAAGGCATTAACTACAAAGACGAAGTTGCTGCACAAACTGGTTTTAGCGAAAAAATTATCATCGAAACCAAAGATAAATCAAAGATACCTGTAGCAAAAATCATAGATAAAAACAAAGAGGTTTTAGCTATATACAACTTGCCAGTAGGTGCTCGTTTGGTTAAGAATGAAAAAGATGAGATTAAGGCTGGTGATATTCTTATCAAGATGCCTAGAATAGTTGGTAAGGGTGGTGATATCACTGGTGGTTTGCCACGTGTAACCGAATTGTTCGAAGCTAGAAATCCTTCTAATCCTGCAGTTGTTTCAGAAATTGATGGAGAAGTTGGTTTTGGTAAGATTAAGAGAGGTAACCGCGAAATCGAGATTAAATCTAAAGAAGGAAATATTAAGAAATATCTTGTTCCACTGTCAAAACAAATTCTTGTTCAGCCTAACGATTATGTAAAAGCTGGAACTGCACTTATTGACGGAGCAGTAACTCCAAGCGACATTCTCGCAATTAAAGGGCCTACAGAAGTTCAAGAATATCTTGTTAATGAAATTCAGGACGTTTATCGTTTGCAAGGTGTGAAAATTAATGATAAACATTTCGAAACTATCGTTAGACAGATGATGAGAAAAGTTGTTGTTGAAGAGCCTGGTGATACTCAATTCCTCGAAAAGCAAATCGTTGACAAATGGGACTTCCGTGAGGAGAACGATAGAGTTTTTGACAAGAAAGTTGTTGTTGACTCTGGAGATTCTACAAGCTTCCTCGCTGGTCAGATGATTTCTTATCGTAGATTGAGAGACGAAAACTCGATGCTTAAACGTAAAGACTTACGTTTGGTCGAAGTAAGAGATGCTTTGCCTGCAACTTCTAGCCAGATATTGCAAGGTATTACTAGAGCAGCTTTACAAACTAACAGTTTTATGTCAGCGGCATCATTCCAAGAAACCACAAAAGTACTTAACGAGGCTGCTATCAGAGCTAAAGTTGATGAACTTGAAGGTCTAAAAGAAAACGTCATCGTTGGTCACTTAATTCCTGCTGGTACAGGTCAACGTGAATACCAAACTATGAAGGTTACTACTAAGGAAGTTGCTGGAAAGTATCTAACAGAAGAGGAAATGCTAACAGAAGCTAAATTTTAATTATGGAAGATAATAATAAGCAAGGCCAGATAAATATCGAGCTTACTGATGAAACAGGACAGGGAACTTATGCAAATCTTGCAGTCATTACTCATTCTTCTTCGGAGTTTGTTCTTGACTTTGTGAGAATTATGCCAGGTTTACCGAAAGCTAAGGTGCAATCGAGGATAATTTTAACCCCCGAACATGCTAAAAGGCTTATGGGTGCTCTGCAGGAGAATATCTCCAAGTTTGAGTCGGTAAATGGACAGATAAAAATATCTACCAATAAATCTGGGAACCCTATTCCAATGAACTTTGGTGGCCCTACTGCCCAAGCTTAATATCTAACAAATAAAAAATTAACCGAATAAAAAGGAGGGAATCAATAAAATGATTTCTTCCTTTTCTTTTTTTTTGTATTTTTGTAATATGTCAACTAAGGTTTTAATAGCGGCTTTAATCGTACTTGCGTTTATCATGCAGTCATGCTTCAAACCTGAAGTATATCCTCCCGAGCCTTCGATTGAGTTTCTTGACTTCAATTTTATTGACACAGTGGATTTGCTTGATAATCCGGTACTTAATGGAACTTTGCATTTTTACTTCGTTGATGGTGATGGCGATGTTGGATTCGATACCACATCACCAAGAAAAAACACAATCTTTCTTGAGAAATATAAGATTGAAAATGGACAAGAAATATTGATAGATCTTACTGTTCCATTATCCTATTTTGTTCCTGAATTTGAAAATTCAACAGAAAATTCAGCTCTAAAAGGAGAAATGTTTGTTAATGATCTTAATGAAACCTTCCCATTCGAAGATGATACCATTCTTTACAAGTTTTATATCGTTGATCGCTCTGGAAATAAAAGCAATGTTGCAAATACTGGATATCTAGTTTTAAATTAGCTATTCGGTTGGATTTACTGGCAAATTAAAACTTCTGAAATAAGAAATGCTAAACTCACTATCTATTGTATGATATAATTCAATTGCCAGATTTATCTTCGATTTTAACTTACTATAGTCTTCATATAAGGACCAAAAATCGTTTACTGGACAAAATAGATTTTTAGCGATGCTGTTTAAATCGTTCTCCGAACCTGACATTGCATATTCGTAGAGAAAACCAGCTTCGTAAAAATATTCTCCATATTTAAGCCCAGCTTTCCCTTCTTTGATTTCTTGCACACCGCCTGCGCCATAAACAAATTCTTCGTTATTAATAGCGCACCATCTTTTATCATAAGATTCGGGGGCAAAGTTGCGTAATAAAATACTTGAAAATTCTGCATGAAACAATTGCTCGAGATAAGCATCTGTATAACCGTCATCAATACCGTTGTTTGTTATGTAGACCACATCATTTGAATTTGTCCCTCCATATGGTTGACCATAGAATTCTAGTTCGCTAAAAATATAAATACGACTTAGATTCTTTTGCAGTACAGCCACTGGATATTTGTCGAGCGCTCGGAATATAACTTCTGCGCTACGTCCTAGTTCAGACATTTGGAGGGATTTCGCGTAACCATTAATGTCGCCTTCTTGCCATGAGGCAGGAAACATATCGTCAGCAGTAGCAAAGTAGATTTTTGTTCCAGATTTTTCGTGAACAACGTAGTTAGCGCAAATAACTGTTGTAGTGAAAATAATGAATAAAAGGCCAAAAAATATCTTTGTTTTCATGTGTTTATATTAAAGTTTGTGTAATAAATTTGACTTCTAAAAATTATAGAAATATTAGAATTTTGTAAATCTCTTCTTGCATATCAAAATTATTGGACAAATTAGAAAATCTTTAATTTTTGGTTTATATGTAACATATCTAATAACATGGCATTGCGATATTTTCATGCTTTTTTATAACTCGATGGTGTCTTTCCGGTAATGCTTTTGAACCATGAATTAAAAGAAGACTTTGAATGAAAACCCACATGATTAGCAATTGCCTCAATGGTATAGTTGTCAAAATTACCATTTAGAAGTAATTCCTTAGATTCATCAATCCTATATTTATTTATAAGATTACTAAAATTTGAACCAGTATGTTTATTGATAGCATGTGAAATATACGTTTTGTTAATTTGAATTTTATCCGCAACATCAAATATTGATAGATCTTGTTTTCGATACAATTTTTCCTTATCTAGAGCCTCAATAATTTGTGTATATATTTCTTTAACTTTTTCTGCCGACAGTTGTTGGTTTTTTTCTTCGGTCTCATTCAAGATCCCTTCCGAATTAGAGATTTCTCTCGTTAGTTCTATTGGTATTCTCTTGATTGCATAATATAAGTCGCTTTGTTTCAATCCAAAATAGCCTAAAAACACAAAAAACACATTTGTTAAAACATAATAAAAGGGCTTTAAATTCAAATATGGAGTAAAATAAAATACGGCAAGATCAAGAATTGAAAAACTCATGAAAATTATTAAAAATATCTTTAGCCAATTAAGATTATTTATATTGTTTTCATATGAAAAGTTTTGATTAATATTTCTTTTATGTCTTCTGAGATTTAGGAACATAAAAACAGAGTACAGAATAATTTGAACATTATAAATAACAATAGCAGCTATTTTAATTTTATCAAAGCTAATAATACTTGACGTGTTATCTGCTTTGACAAAGTTATTGCTAATTATACTCAAAAATAAAATTAAAGATGCTGGAATAAAGTTTATTAAGTGGTTCTTTCTAAAATTGAAAGATTCACTTGTTAGAGATTCTGTGTATATGTAGTAAAATGGAGTAATGCACAAGAATAAAAAGAATAAGAAATTTAAGTTAAATTTACAAATATCTAAAGTATTGCAAATAAACTTAGCATTTACAAAATAATAAATAGACACCAATAGCATCAGAGTTCCCAGTATTTTCTTTGGTTTCTCGTTTGTTTTCGAATAAGTAAATAATTGCAACGCAAAAATTATTGGGATGACAATTAAAGTGAAATGTAATATATCTAAGAATGAATACATATTTGTTTCTTTGCACCAAAATTAACAAATATTATCAAATAAGTCTAAAATTGTATGAATTTCTATATTCACACAAGTTTTGCTTTTCCTGAACTCATAATTTAGTAATTTAGCAATAATTTATTTTTGATAATAATTTTAAATGTAATAGGTATGAAAAGAAATTTACTATTTTTTATTGCTTTAGTTTTTGTAATGTCTGCTTCGGCTCAACTAATTACAATTTCAGGTGTCAATCAAATCCCTCAAATTGATGATACAGTATTTTACACGAATGTGAATGATTTCGGCTTTGAGCTTGCCGGAGTCGGTCCTATTACTGCTAAAGTTTGGGACTATTCAACTTTGACCGAAAACGACGATTTGTTTTTCTATTATGTGGATCCTGCAACAACAGTAGATGCCGCGGAGTTTCCAGATGCAACATTGGCCGAAGCTGTAGATGGTACTGAAGGATATATTTATATCGAAACAGGTGATTATTATATGGCAAGAAAAGGACTTGTTGGTGAGATGTTTATAAATTATTATGCTGATTCTGCTTTAATGTTTAATTTTCCGATAACTGCAGGAGGATCATTCTCAAACTTATATACTGGGATGCTCTTTGCTTCGGGATTAGATATGATTATAGATGATGGAGATATTGAAATGGAAGCAGATGCTCAGGGAACCTTAATTACTCCAAATGGATCGGTTTTTAACAATGTTCTTCGTATACATGTTACTGAAACATTCTCAGGGAAATATGATTTGGGAACAGGTTCGTTAACTGAAGTTTTAAGTGTTGACGATGATTATTATTATTGGTTTCATGAAGATTATTTGGGTGCAATTTTGATTTACGGAACTACGATTGTAGAAAGTATTGGTGGAAATGAAGAAAGCGAAGTTTTAAGGTATCAACCAATAGAATTAAGTTCTAAAATTGAAAGCCCAATAAAATCAAGTTTAGCTGTTTTTCCAAATCCTGCCACTGACATTATTAATATTTCAAATGCTGAAGACTTCACTAATATCGTAATAACAGATATTACTGGTAAAGAAATTAAATCCCTACAGAATAATTCAAAAACTATTGATGTTAGCGATTTAAAACCAGGTGTTTACACATTTGAATTTTCAAATTCTTCTGCATCGGAAAATAGAAGAGTTATCATTAAATAGTAGTTTAGTTTTAGTAATAGTTGTATAAGATTTATTTAAGCTGCCTAGTTAGGCAGCTTTTTTCTAGATTCTCCAATAATCTTGGAGTGGCTTTGTTAAGTTCGTTTAAAAACCTAACTTAACCTAAAATCTAGTGGTATAGAAGATTTAAAATGATTAAAGATTTTGTTATGAAAAGATTTTGTTTGTTTTTAGTAAGTGTTCTATATATGGGATTTCTTTATTCTCAATGCGCAAATGAAGAAAATATTTACTCATTTAGCTTTGATAATAAAAATTATGAAATAGTAAAAGAATTAAAGACTTGGTCAGCGGCATCTTCATGTGCGGTGGAAAGAGGCGGATACCTTGTCGAAATTTCTAGTCTAGATGAGCAGAATGCTGTTTATGACGCAATAATATCCGGAGCGGGAATAGCTAATAATTATGTGTCAATTAGTAACGGAGGTGGTATAGCTTATGTTTGGATTGGTGCAACTGATTCAAACACAGAGGGAACCTGGTTGTGGGATGGAGATAATAATAGCACTGGACCAAATTTCTGGATTGGTGAAGGAGGAAATGGGGATGATAATGGAGTAATAATTGATGATTCTTATGTAAATTGGGGCGGCACAAGTACTGGTTCGCAAAACGAGCCAGATAATTATGGATCTGGACAGGATAATGCGGCTATTGGTCTTGCAGGTTGGCCATCTGGAACAACAATGCTTGGAATTCCAGGAGAATGGAATGATATTATTGGAACTAGCCAATTGTATTATGTAATTGAATACGACAATACAAGTGACCTAAACAAAGATGAGCTGGATGATTTTATACTATTTCCTAATCCAACAAATTCAATATTTACGGTAGTTTTACCCAAATTTACATCTGAAGCAAAGTTTTGTTTGTTTAACATGCAAGGAGAATGTATTAAGGAAATGTGCTTGTCATCAGATTCACAAATAGATATTTCTATGCTTTCTAATGGCGTGTATTTTTATAAAGTTGCAAATGAAAATAATACCTTTTCTGGAAAACTAATAAAGTTATAACTTTCTCTTTTCCCTATTTTTTGTAAATGATTGACTTTGCATTTTTCTATAATCTCTTTTTTAAAATAGAATTATATAAAAACTGCTTTGCAAGCTTTCATAAAACCACATCCTAACTCTTTTGAGCAAGTTTTCCAAATTAGAAAAAATAGATTTATTTGTTCAAATTTAGCACAAATTGACGTATCCGTACAAGAAGATTTTAGATTGTATCTGCAAATAAACTAATATAGTACATTATTTTAATTTTAGTAAAATTTAAGACTACTAAAATTTCTGTAAATATTTAGGGGCCAAAATATGAACAAAAAATAAAATATTAATTATAAACACATGAAAAACAAAAGCTTTAGATTGAAATGGCTATTAAGTATTGTTTTTTTTACAAATATCATTGGGGGATCGATCCTTTACGGACAAACTACCATTACAATTGGAAGTGGCACTAGTGCTCAAACAATTGCTCCATTATGGAATTATTACTATTATAGTGCCTCAGAAATGATTTTTTTAAAAGAGGAACTTAATTTATGTGCAGGAGGGACTATTAGCAAAATTCGATTTTATACTGAAGCAACTGGAAGTACAATTTTAGACAATCTTACAATATACCTCAAACACACGACTGAAAATACCCTTTCCACTGGCAATAGTTCTTTAACTGGTTATACGCAAGTATATTCAGGTAGTCTTCCAAATTCTAGTACTGGATGGAACGAGCTAAGCTTAAACACCAATTTTGATTATAACGGGAACGACAATTTAGAACTTCTAGTAGTAAAAAACAAAAATTCAGATAATTCGTACAGCGGTTCAACCTCTTTTAGATATACTTCCACGTCTTCGTCATATCGCACGCGATATTGGACTTCCGACGCAGGAGCTTGGGATAATACAGTAACTTTGTCAACCATTTACGAACGTCCGAACATTCAATTCGATATAACTGTTGCAGCTTGCAGTGGCACTCCCAATATCGGAAATACAATAAGTAGCGGGTCATATACATGCGAAGGAGAAGATTTTACTTTAAGCTTATCCGAATGTGCTGGTTTTAATGGAATAACGTTACAATGGCAACAATCTTCAGATAACAATTCATGGTCAGACATAACAGGAGAAACAGGAGTTACTTGCATCCTAACTCAAGGAACAGAATCCGAAATGTACTATCGATCTAAAGCTACCTGCACAAATTCTGGGTTGTCATCTTATTCAACTGCCGTAAAAATCACAAAA